>JASDTB010000063.1:0-87 GCA_041441455.1 Bacteroidales bacterium | reverse complement strand
AGCCAACTGAGCTAATCCCCCGTTGTATGATTGTAGTCCCGAGCGGAGTTGAACCGCTGACCCCTACATTATCAGTGTAGTGCTCTA
>JASDTB010000062.1:0-2473 GCA_041441455.1 Bacteroidales bacterium | reverse complement strand
CATTTGTAAATTGACCCGAAAGTTGATCGTCTAAATCGGTTCGGTCTGTAATTAAATCAGGGAAGACGATTTTTAAAGAGGACTCTGCGAAAGTGGTTGCATTTAATCCGCAAAAGAGCGTTTTGGTGTTGAAGAGGCCATCTTCTAAAGCAGAAAAAGTCATTATTGTCGATCTCAATCGTGCCTATAAGCAACAAATAGATAGTGTCAAATCGGTTATTACCGATAAAAAATCTAATTCGATACTATTCCAAAAATCTGATTCGTCTATAGTGTATATTGCTCTTAATTACCCATTTGATTTCAAAAAATTTGGTATAAAAGCTAAAAAAATATCGTTGGGCGAAAAGGGAGCGTCTGCAATAATGTCTGACAAATCGAAACTGCTTATTTATAGCAATTCAAAAACAGATACAATTAAGATAGACAAGCCTATTGATCAGATTTCGGTCTCTGATACTGCTAATGCTGTTGTATTTTCTTCGGGCGGGACGTTGTCTCTTTTCCGAGGAGGAAAAAAAGAGACGATTTTTGAAAAGTCTCGCTTCGAAGAGTTGACATTTTCTGAAGATGGGAAAAGGCTCTACTTTGGTGCAGCTCCCGAAGTAGAAAAAGCAGCTCCTTCGAAGGATCCAAAGCCTCTTGTTCACATTTGGAACTGGAAAGAGGAGAGACAATTCACAAGTCAGGTAGTAGATAAAGAGCGTGACAAAAAGAGAACAGACCTATATGTTTCAAATTTAGATGGTTCTCGCCCATTTAAAATCACAAACGATTATATTACTGAATACAAACTTATTGAGAAGGGGAATTCTGAGTTTGTCCTTTTAAAAAGTGATTTTCCGGGTAAATTTGAAGAGATGTGGACTGGCCGTCCGTTGTATGATGTTTTTCTATGCAATACGATGCTCGAGAGAACATATCCTATAGCAAATAAGCTTGATGGTTACGCACTTGTCTCGCCAAAAGGGAACTATCTTTTCTGGTATAACAACGCCGATAGTTCGTGGTATACTGCCGACATCAGATCGCTTGAGACTCGTAAAGTCACAAATCCAAAGAGTGTAAAAGCTTATGATGAAGATAACGATACTCCCGATCTGCCTGCTTCTTACTCCTTTGGCGGATGGTCGGAAGGGGATAAATATCTCTATGTTTACGATAAGTATGACATTTGGAGAGTCTCCCCAAATGGTTCTGAGGGTTTGGTTAGAATCACAAATGGCAGGGAGAGGGGATTGACTTTTAGATTTGCTGATAGTCAAAATATTGCAGACAATTTTGTGTCGGAGCAAAAATCAATTTTATCAATCTTTAATCAAAAGGATAAATCTTCGGGTTTTGCAAAGCTCTCGTCAAAGGGTAAAGAGGTTGTCTCTCCTCTCATTTATGGACAATTTATGTTTTCTGGGTTAATTAAGTCTAAATCCAATGCTTATGTTTATAGTAAAGAGAGTTTTGAACTCTCACCAGATTTATATGTGTCAGATAATGAGTTGAAATCTTCTTTAAAAGTGTCGGAGATTAATCCTCAACAAGGGAATTATAACTGGGGCACAGCTGAGCTTGTTGAGTGGACTTCGTTAGATGGGAAGAGACTTCAAGGGGTTGTCTATAAACCTCAAAATTTTAACCCTTCAAAAAAGTACCCGATGATTGTCAATTTTTACGAAAAGAATTCAGAGACTCTCTACTCTTATCGTACACCTGAGCCTCACCGCTCTACAATTGACTATCATATGTATACAAGCAATGAATATATTGTTTTTAATCCAGATATAGTATATAGAGAGGGATATCCAGGAGAGAGTGCTTATAATTGTATAATGCCAGGAATCTCTATGTTGATAGAGAAGGGCTTTGTTGATGAAAAGAAGATTGGAGCTCAGGGGCACAGTTGGGGTGGCTATCAGACTGCTTATCTCGCAACAAGAACCTCTCTGTTTGCAGCTATTGAGTCGGGAGCTCCTGTTGTAAACATGTTTAGTGCTTATGGTGGAATTAGATGGGGAACGGGTTTGAATAGATCTTTCCAATACGAACATCAGCAGAGTAGAATTGCAGGTACGCCTTGGAATAAACCACTTAGATATTTGGAGAACTCTCCACTATTCTTCATGGATAAGGTTACTACTCCAATTTTAATAATGCATAATGATAATGACGGCCACGTTCCATGGTATCAGGGAATTGAGTTTTTTGTCTCTCTCAAAAGACTTCAAAAACCTGTCTGGATGTTAAATTATACTGGAGAGATTCATTGGCCACAAAAACTTGAAAACAAGATTGATTTTCAAATAAGGATGAAGCAGTTTTTTGACCACTATCTTAAAGGCGAAAAGGCTCCAGATTGGATGATAACTCCTAAGTCACTTTTGGAGTTAGAGAGTAATCCAGCTTATTGATTATTTAGATTATTTTTTTTATATTTGTCTTTAACTAAAACTTAAAGACATGGAAAGCTTTTTCTACA
>JASDTB010000061.1:0-2484 GCA_041441455.1 Bacteroidales bacterium | reverse complement strand
GCTTCCAAAACCAAACATAGGAAGTTGATCTCCCGAAAGTACCGGAATATTTGTGAAGTTTTCATCACCAGCTTGTCTCCATCTATTAACAAATTCGTCAGACATATTTTGCTGAGGCTGAGGTAATCTCTGTCCGCTATCGCTGTATAGGTTATTTAGACGAATTTTAGCACCTAAACTATATGTAAAGAATAGGTTAAGAGTTATATTCTTGTATTTTAGTGTTGAACCAAAACCACCTTGAATATCTGGAATTCTTGTACCCGATTTTACAAATGCTTTGTCGAACATACTCTGTTTAGTGTCGCCTGGAAGTTCATCGATATCGTAGAACTTAGGAAGACCTCTTGAGTCTAGACCAGCATATTTATATGAGAAGAAGGTATTTACAGGAGTGTTAGCAAGAACAGCTGTTCCGTTGATATACTCAACATAGCTATAATTGCTACTTAGACCAGAACGGACTACATTATTTGTGTTCTTAGCACCATTGAAAGAGAGAGACCAAGTCCAATCCTTCATTCTAACTGGAACAAAATTTAAAATAACCTCATAACCCTTATTCACGATGTCTCCAGCATTAAGAGACATACTTCCGAAACCTGTTGTAGGCGAAACAGTTTTTGTAATAATCTGATCTACACCTTTTTTATAGTAGTACTCAAAAGTACCCGAAATTCTGTTATTTAGGACAGAGAAGTCCATTGCAATGTTGTATGCTGTGGTCTTTTCCCATCTGAGCTTAGGATTAGGAAGTTTCGACAGATAGTTCATATACTCTTGAGTAAGGGGATCAAGTGGACCACCTTGTAGAATCAAACTTGGAGTTTGTTCGTCGGAAACGTTACCTTGAACACCCATCGAACCTTTGATTGCTAATTCATTCAACCATTCAATATTCTTGAAAAACTTCTCGTTATGTAGGTTTGCTTTTGCCGACAACGACCAGATAGGAAGGAATCTTGCACTCTTGTCTTGACCGAATTTATTCGAACCATCGGCTCTAACATTGAAGTTTAAAATATATTTGTGCTTGTAGGCATAAGTAACAATACCATAGAGAGATACAAAGTTAGACAACCTGTTTGTAATCACATTTGGGTTGGCAAGAACCATTGCATTGTATTTTGGCCAAAAAGCTGGATCGATAGCAATGAATTTTTCACCTCTGTCGGGCATGTAGCCAAATTGAGTAGTTCTGATACCAGTATATTTTGTAGATCTAATCTCAGTACCAGCTGCAAATGAAAACTCATTTGACTCTTTTAGCTTATAACTATAATCTACTTGAGCACGTGCAGTAAAACCAATATTGCGAGTATTGCTGTTCTTAAGTCCACCACCATAAGGGAGAGAGCACTGCTCTTTTACAAATGGACTGTTTGGATCGATACTTGGGAATTTAGTTCCGTAGTTGATATTTCTAAGGTTAGCAGCGTAGTAGCTCTTCTCTCCAAACCACTCTTTCTCTTCGGTATTAGCAGTATTTAAACCGATAGTTCCAGTGAAACGAAGATCTTTCATCGCCTTCCACTCAATGTTACCCACAAAGTTTAAGCTATTGTTGTTGATTTGGTTACCAGTATTGTCGATCTCATTAAGAATGTTGTAGACCAACTGCTGCTGGTTACCTTGTTTCATGTTGTAGAACGATCTATTACCGTTTACATCAAATGCTTCAATTGCTCTTGATGTGTTGTAAGCATAAGAGTATGGAGAGATTGAACCATGAAGATACTCTTTGTCGGTGAGTGAACCTCTAAGCTGAATGTTAGCAGTTAGTTTTTTAGACAAATTGAAGATCAGTCTCATGTTTGCGTTGTACTGATTAACTCCTGAGCCACGAACAGTATTCTGGTCGCCAGAATAAGCTCCAGAAAAATAGTAGTTCACCTTGTCGGTAGCTCCACTAACAGAGACGTTGTGTTTATGAGAAAATGCAGTGCGGTAAAGGAGTCCAAACCAGTCTGTATTGACCTCTTCCATTCTTTTTACTCTTTCTAGAAACTCCTGTTCGGTAATTTTTCTATCGTATAGATCATAAAGAGCACCTTCGTAACCAACGCTCGCAGGCGGAAGGCTATAGAGCAGACCTCTCTCTTCGATCTCTTTAGAGACTCCGATTCTTTGGATAGAGTTCATTCTGTGAAGTCTCGAATAATCAGGTCTTTCTGTAACGTTGAAGGTTCCAGAGTAGCTAACTTTTGGTGTACCAAGTCTACCTTTTTTAGTAGTTACGACGATTACACCATTTGCTGCCCTAACACCATAAATTGCAGTAGAAGAGGCATCTTTTAAGATGTCTACTGTCTCAATATCCATTGGGTTCAAACCCGAAATAGCGTTACCAATAAGGTTAACATTATCTAAACTGTTGATCTCTTCGGTCGACAAAGGAACTGGATCGTCTAAGATGATACCATCAACTACCCAAAGCGGCTCTCGATTTCCCGAAATTGTAGATGCTCCACGGATACGAATTTT
>JASDTB010000060.1:0-2606 GCA_041441455.1 Bacteroidales bacterium | reverse complement strand
ATTTAGAGATGGAGAGAATGATAGAAGAGGCTGTAAAAGCCCATCTGTATTTGACAAGGAAGACAAATGTAAGAACAACAAAAACAAAACAATTCAAGAGAGTATTACTAGAGTTTAATAATAATCAAAGCTGCAAATTAGAAGAGAATACCATAACAATTCATGCAGATAGAGCTGATAGCTTTTCTGATGAGTATAAAGAGATTCTAAAAGACTTTTATTTAGCTTTCTGATTACTTTTCACCCTTAAGCATAAGAATCATTTTGATTCTGAAGTCCTCTTCTGCTTTATAAAGTTTTGCAACTTTTATAAGGGATAAAAATTTTGAAATGCTTATATAGAACTCTCTGTCAATTTTTGCCTCATTTTCGGATAGAGAAGTATACGCATCTAATAGAGTTCTAAGATTCTTTTCGTTATAAGGAATTTCTCCCTTTAGATATCGATTTATTCCCATTAGACATGAGTTGCGTTTTCTGGCTATTTTTTCCTTTAACTCCCAATGAGAATTGTATAATGGCCAAAATAATTCGCCCTCTTTCGTAGATAGGTCGAGAGCTGTAGATATAAAAGCAATTTTTGCTTCAAAAACTTGATCATACCTTTGTGTCTGCTCAGGTTTTGGCGAATTACCATAAACAAAACCCGAACAGCACAAGATAAGTATAAGAATATAAATGCGTTTCATAATAATCAGTCAATTGAATTTGACAACGAGATTATTGTTACATTATTTGTTTTCAAGTACTCCACTATTTGTTCTGAAGATATAGCTTCAGTTGAAGGGTTTGAAGAGTTATCGTCAAGCTCAACTTCAGAAAAATCAGCAAAAGTTCTAGGGAGATAGCCTTCGTCAGCAAGTCTGTTTGTCTCTTTGATAAGTCTCTCTGTCTCCTCTTTTGTTGACTCGTTCAAAATAGAGAGGGAGCCATAAGAAATCATGAAAAGCGCAGCAATTGATGCTGCGATTAGAACCTTAGATCTATATCGCATTCCATTTAACATGAATGGAGTTGTAGTATCTTTTTTACAAATCTTTTCAGAGACCTCAGAATTTAGTTTCTGAAAGTAACCCGAAGGAGTCGTAAACGGGTTTTGCTTTAGACCCTGGTTGTTTAAAATATCTTTTTTGTTACTCATTTCTTTCCAAATTGTATATATATGACTAATATAAATCAAAAAGGATTAAATATACTCTTCTAAATAATCATGAATTTTCTGACTAGCATGATGATATGAGGCCTTTAAAGCACCAACAGATGTGCCTAAAATATCAGACATCTCTTCATATTTCATCTCTTCAAAATATCTCATGTTAAATACCAAGCGTTGTTTTTCTGGCAATTTCAAAATAGCTTTTTGTAAAGCTAATTGAGTTTTGTCTCCATTAAAATAAACATCTGCTTCTAATTGGTTTTCTAATTGTCTAGAATAGTCCGACAATGAAAGAAAAGAACGTAACTTTTTCTTTTTTAAAAAAGTTAGAACTTCATTAGTGGCTATTCTATAAAGCCAAGTGTATAATTTAGACTCTTCCCGAAAATCGGGAAGAGCATTCCAAATTTTAATTAAACTATTTTGAAGCAAGTCATCTGCATCATCATGATCAATAACAAGCTTTCTTATATGCCAATATAATCTCTCTCCATATTTTTTGACGATAAGGTTAAAGGCATACTCTTCGTTGCCCTTCTCTCGGTATAAAATCAAGAGATCTTTATCGTCCATCGGATCAAAAGAGGTTATTTACGGGAAATAACTCTCATCACTGCTTCTACAATGTTCGAAGAGTCAAGTCCGTATGATTTCATTAGTTCAGCAGGTTCTCCGCTTTGTCCAAAAATGTCGTTCACAGCAACCGTTTCTAGAGGTAAAGGCAGTTCTCTCGATAAAATGCCCGAAACTAATTCTCCTAATCCTCCGGCAATCAAATGCTCCTCAGCAACAACAACAGCTTTTGTTTTTGCGGCAGATTCTAAGACTGCATTTTTGTCAATAGGTTTAATTGTATGAATGTTTATAACTTCAGCAGAGATTCCCTTTTCTCTTAATGCTTCGCATGCAACAAGTGATTCCCATACTAAATGCCCTGTAGCAATGATTGTTACATCAGTGCCTTCCTGCATTTTTATAGCTTTGCCAATTTCAAATTTTTGATCGGAAGGTGTGAAGTTTGGCACCGAAGGTCTTCCGAATCTCAAATAAACAGGGCCGTGGTGTTCTGCAATTGCAATTGTAGCTGCTTTTGTTTGGTTATAATCACAAGGATTGATAACTGTCAAGTGAGGGAGCATTCTCATTAGTCCAATGTCTTCCATTATCTGATGAGTAGCACCATCTTCACCTAATGTGATTCCTGCATGAGATGCACAAATCTTAACATTAGTCTCAGAGTAAGCTACTGCTTGACGAATTTGATCATAAACTCTGCCAGTAACAAAACCAGCAAACGATCCAATAAATGGTACTTTTCCACTTAATGCCAAACCAGCAGCTGTTCCAACCATATTAGCCTCAGCTATTCCGCATTGGATAAATCTTTCTGGGAAATCAGCAGCAAAGGCATCCATTTTAAGAGAACCAGTAAGGTCGGCACAAAGAGCTA
>JASDTB010000059.1:0-67537 GCA_041441455.1 Bacteroidales bacterium | reverse complement strand
AAAGAAGGCATGATGGATCAGGTGGACCGGGTTCTTTATGATCTGAAAAACAATATGATTAATTCACTAATTAAAGAGATCAAAACATTCGATGAACCTAAATGCGAGTAATGTAACACACCTGGTCGTAGACATGTTGTACGACTTTATTGACGGCTCCCTGGCATGTCAAAATTCAATCGATGCCGTCTCTAATACTGTAAAATACATTAATGACAACCCATATCAAAGGGTTCTGTACATTTGCGACAATCATCCAACCAACCACTGCTCTTTTAAAGAGAATGGAGGAATCTGGCCAGTTCACTGCGTACAAGGAACAAGAGGTGCCGAAATTCATTCTAAATTCTTTGGAGAACTTTCGTTAGAGAGAATCAAACCTCATAACGACAATGTTTTTCTAAAGGGTCGGGATCCGCAATTAGAGCAATATTCTGGATTCGATTCTCATAATCTTAGAGGGGAGAGAATTCTGAATTATGCCACAAAAAAGGTAGTTATCAGCGGGATAGCAACTGAATATTGTGTAAAAGAGAGCTGTATGGAGTTGCTAAAAGCTGGATACGATGTGTACATCAACAGGGAAAACCTGGCTTACGTGAATTTTGAAGGACATCTAAAGGCGTTGAAGGAGATGGAGCTGAACGGAGCCATGATCATCTGATTATGAAATACATCGGCGTTGACCTCGGTGGCACAAAGGTGGCTGCGGCGTCGTTTTCAAAGAATATTGTCTTACAAAGACAAGAGAGAGTTCTACTTGACGGCAGAGAGGCTGAGGATGTTGCCGATCTTATTTACAATACAATAATCTCTTTATTGAATAAAAAACCTATGTCAGAACCAGAAAGGGTATCTATTGGTATTTCTGTACCAGGTATAGCATATTCTAAATCTGGCGACGTTTGGGCACCCAATATTCCTGGTTGGGAGAGATTTCCACTTCAAAAATATATCAAAGAGAGAATTCCCGAAGCCGAAGTTACTATAGAAAGTGACCGTACCTGTTATATCTTAGGTGAGGCTGCTCATGGCGCTGCAAAGGGGTGTAACAATGCAGTCTTTATGGCAGTAGGAACAGGTATTGGAGTTGGTATCTTAATTGATGGACGAGTTCTGCATGGAGCAGACGATATCGTTGGTGCTGCAGGTTGGATGGCTCTATCACACCCTTTCGACCAATCATACATTGCAACTGGATGTTTCGAGAGTCAAGCATCTGGCGAAGGGCTTGCATTACAAGCTAAAAGAGAACTATCTTTTAATAATTCATATGACGGAATCTTGTCCAAAATAGCTTTAGAAGAGATTTGTTCGAGAACTATTTTTTCTGGATATGAGACTGGTGACCCCATTTGCACAAAGGTCATAGATAAGGCGATAGAACTTTGGGGAATGGCTGCAGCAAATCTTGTAAGCCTACTTAACCCCGAGATGGTTATTTTTGGAGGAGGTGTCTTTGGCCCTGCTTCAAAATTCGTAGAGAGAATCTACTCCGAAGCCTTAAAATGGGCGCAGCCAATAAGTATCAAAAAGACTATCTTCAGAGCAACAGAATTGCCAGATGATGCTGGTCTGTATGGAGCTGGTGCTGTTGCCGTAAGAAATTCATACAATAAATCGAAACTCAAACTCAATTAATTATAATGAACCTAAAATCTAATAGTTACATCTTGGCAGCTAGCTTTGCAGGAATGGCATTTTTTGGAATGGCCTTCGTGGTGATGGGCGCTGTGCTGCCGTCTCTTTCAGCAAAATTTTCACTCGATACTGCTGCCGCTTCGACACTAACAGGGCTGCTCCCTCTTGGAATCATGCTTGGCGCACTACTATTCGGGCCAATAATAGACCGATTCGGTTATAAAGCACTTATAATCATCTCCTCTCTGATTGTTGTAGCTGGCCTAGAGATGCTTGCATATTTTGGAAATCTACAATTAATCCGATTGTCGATATTTATATTGGGATTCGGCGGGGGCCTTCTAAATGGTCTCTCCAACGCGCTAACTTCCGATGCCTCAAATGATCATAACCGCTCCTCCAATTTGAGTATCTTGGGCATATTTTACTGTTTAGGAGCAATCAGCATCCCTACAGTCTTTGCTTACCTATCGAAATCAATAACTTACAACTACATAGTATCGGGAGCTGGAGCAATTATGGCTCTCTCAGTAATCTTTTATGCATTTGTAACATTCCCTGCAGCCAAAGCAAAAGCAGGAATACCAAGACAAAAAATTCTTAAAATGTTCACAGAACCAACTCTGCTTCTGATGAGTTTTACCCTTTTCTTCCAAAGTGGAATGGAGGGAATTACAAGTAGTTGGATACCTTCATTTATGGAGAATGTTCACTCAATTGATAAAGAGAATGCCATGATGGCATTGAGCATAAGTGTAATTGGTATTGGAGTAGGCCGTGTATTTCTTAGTTATATTTTAAAACACCAATCTGCAAATAAAGTACTGTTATTTAGCATGATAATTGCAATTATTGGAACTTCGATGATTACCTATTTTTCTGATGCTACGCTATCTTTAGCTGGAGCTTTTTTGATGGGATTGGGTTATTCATCATCTTTTCCAGTTATCCTTGGGATTATCGGGGAGAAATACAAAGAGATGTCGGGAACAGCTTTCAGTTTTGCACTTACAATTGCTCTTTTTGGAAACACATTAATCAATTTGGCAGTTGGTGCAAGTGGTCTTCAAATGTTCCCTTACATTGTGATGATTTGTATTGTAGCAATTACTATCTTGTTCTCCGCAAACGCTATTCTGACAAATAAAAACCGAAAACAATCTCTATAAAAATTAATGTTATGCTAGCAATTGAATGGCTAAACAATGCCAGGGCGGTAATGTCCAAAATCGAAGAATCTCAACTCGAAAACATCAAGAAGGCTGCCGAACTTATGGCCGACAGTATCCAGGCTGGAAGATGGGTGCATACTTTTGGATGTGGCCACGCAACTATTCCAATTGAGGAGATGTACCCAAGAATCGGAGGATTTGTCGGATTTCATCCTTTGTGCGAACTGCCACTTACTTTCTTTACAAGAATCACAGGAGAGATGGGTGTCCATCAATTTTTGTTCCTCGAAAGAGCAGAAGGTTATGGAGATGCAATAATGAAATCCTATAACTTCGATAAAAGAGACACAATGTGGATCTTTTCTCACACAGGTATCAATAATGTAAACATTGATGTTGCACTTAAAGCTAAAGAGCTTGGCATGAAGGTAGTTGTATTTGGATCAGCTAGCGAGTCGGTTGGTAAAAAGACCAGACATTCATGCGGGAAAACACTTTTCGAATTGGCAGACCTTGTAGTTGACTCTTGTGCTCCACTTGTAGATGCAAGTGTCCCTTTAAAAAATCACTTCGACAAAATTGGACCAGTTTCAACAATGGCGTTTATCACTCTAGTATGGATGACCGTTACAACAGTTGCAGAGATTTTGGCCGAAAGAGGTGTAAAATTATATATCCATCCATCTCATAATGTGCCTGGTGACACGACTGCTCACGAAAGACTTGATGCATGTCTGGCAACATATAAAGAGAGGGTTGCAGGAATTTAGCCCGATTTTTGTATGTTTGCACTTTAATTATGCAAAGAGAGAGACAAAACATATCTAAACTTCTAAGAAGCATTGCGACAATTATTGTCGTAATGCTTTCTTTTACTTATACATACGCTCAAAATAATAATAGCGAAAACGAACAAGAGGCTGCTGACTCTATCAAACAGGTGATAATCAAAAAAACACCCAAACAGATAAAAGATAGTATTCGCAACGCGAAAGACAGCATAAGAAACCTTAAGCCACTTATTCTTGAGACATATCTCATTCCCGATTCTCTTAAATACAAAAGGATGATATTATGGAAACATGATAGATATTTAAATTCTATCACAATGCTTCCACCAGACACAACTTACAATGACAATTTTCATGACTATCCCTTCATGAAAAAGGATGTTGGCGCTACATATCTAGGTATTTCTGGCTCTGCAACACAGATGCATAACTATTTCAACAATGAAGAGTTTCGGAATTTCAAAGCAATTTCTCCTTATTTGTCATGGAGTTACACACCAGAGACACTTCCTTTTTATAATGTTAAAACTCCATACACCGAACTAGCATACTCTGGAACACTATTCGCAAACCGCGAAAAAGAGGAGAGCAACGTCAAATTTTTACATACACAAAATCTTTCCCCTTCTTTAAATTTTCAAATGCTTTACAAACGCTTCGGAGGAAAGGGTCTCTTAAGGAATGAAGCAACTGATAATAGAACATTCTCTTTCAACTTAAACTATATTGGGAACAGATATGTAATGCACGCAGGATACCTCTACAACGGTATCAAAAGAAATGAAAACGGAGGCTTGGTCAATGATAAAGATATCCTCGACACTACACTAGATGTCCGTACTCTATCTGTTGTGCTTGATGCTGCTAAGAACACTATAAAGAGAAATACTATCTTCCTGACACATACTTACGGACTTCCTATTCGATTTACCAGAGATAGTATTGCAGAGGGCGAAGGAACAATCACATATTTTGGACACTCATTCGAATACTCAACATATAAAAGGATCTATACCGACAATATCGCTTTGTCCGATAAAACTGCAAGGGATTTTTACAACAATAAATTTTACATAAACCCTACAGAATCTAATGACTCAACAAGGGTCTCTTCATTTGAAAATAAGCTATTCATCAGAATTCAGCCATGGGCAAAAGAGGCTATTGTCTCTAAATTAGATGGTGGACTAGGTTACCAAATATTGAATGTTTATGGTTTCCGTCCAGAATTCTTTACAAAACCAGTTGAAAGTACTATTTATAACAACTTGTACTTTTATGCTGGAGCATCAGGAGAATATAAGAAATACCTGAAATGGGAAGCAGTTGGCAGATACAATATCTCTGGATACTTCGCCAATGACTTTTTTATTGATGGAAAGATGAGATTCTCATTATATCCAATCAAAGAGGGAATCCACCTTACAGGAAAAGTAAACATTAGCATGAAGAGTCCAGATTGGTTCGATAATTATTATTATGGCAATCATAATGTTTGGAATAACTCCTTTTCAAAAACCTCAGAATCAAAACTTGAGGCATTGTTAGACATTCCTTATTATAAGTTCAATCTATTCTTCGGATATTCATTAATTACAGATAAAATCTATTACGATAATACAGGAACAGTTCGTCAAAACGGAGAGGCAATAAGCGTAATTTCCGCTTATGCTTCAAAAAACTTTAAGTTGGGCATACTTCATCTCAACAATAGAGTACTATTCCAAGCTTCGTCTAATCAAGACGTCATCCCCCTGCCTACTGTCAGTGCAAACCTCAGATACTTCATTGAGTTCAACATTGTTAAAAATGTTCTCAGATCGCAGATAGGAGCAGATGTAACATATAATACAGCGTACTACGCACCCTCGTACAACCCGGCATTGGGTGCTTTTCAAACTCAGAAAGAGAGAAAAATCGGAAACAACCCCTACATAGACATATTCGCAAATTTACAGTGGAAAAGAGCAAGCATTTTTGTCAAGTACATTAATGGTGTTCAAGGTTGGCCGGAATCCGATTATTTCTCGGCAAACCATTACATAAGGCCACAAACTGCCATAAAATTTGGCATTCATTGGCCTTTCTACGTAAAATGATATGCGACCGATTTATAAATACGCGCTAATTCTTGCCGTCATCACCCTGCTCTTTTTTTTAGCAGCAGAACGAGAGATGCAGAATTACGAAAAACACGTATTCTATTTAGAAGGCGACACTCTTGAATGTGTAGTAAATATCGAAGGAGGTATGTATCTCAAAAGAGGTCACACAGTTGGTTTTCACTTCGATCTTCTAAAAAAATTCTCGAAACAAGAGAGATGTTATACAAATGTCCGACCAGGAAGTGGCGATACAACTATCTGGAGAGCTTTAATGGTAGATAGTATTGATGTGATTGTTATCGACTCCAAAAAGGAGGTTATTCCAGAGGAGTATCAGGCAGAAGTTATCTCAAGTATCTCACTAAACAACAATGAAGATGTCTGGGTAGTTAAAAAAAGTAACTATCGACTGATGCAAAGTTTAAACTATTGGATGGGCCATTTTGTCCAAACTAAGGACTATGGGCACCTGATAAACAATTATTACAAAAAGTATCGAACTTTCACCACACCATATGGGCGTCAAGCATCACTCCTTTCACCATACGACCATATCATTAAAAAATATGCTGCTAAGATTGATTGGGACTGGAGGCTTCTAGCTGCATTAATCTATCAAGAATCGAAGTTTTCTATCGATGCTAAGTCTTCTAGAGGAGCTCATGGATTAATGCAAATCAAAAGTTCTACTGCAAAACAGTTTAAAGTCGAGAATGTATACGATCCTGAGCAGAATATTATGGCAGGTAGTATGCTATTAAAGAGGCTTCAGAAGATGTATACCAAGGATGGAATAGACTCTATGAATAGAGTGAAATTTGTATTGGCATCCTACAATGCAGGCGAGGGCAGAATCGAAGATTGCCGTACTTTTGCCCAATATAAAGGTGTTGATCATAATAATTGGAACGAAGTCAAAACCGTTATCCCATTAATGCGTAAAAACGAGATTGTAGAACTTCTGAAATTCGGGTCATTTAAAGGAGTTGAGACAATTCGTTTTGTCGAACAAGTTCTAGACCGATACGAAGAGTATAAAGGTTTAGTTAAAAAATAGAGGCTAATATCCTGAAAATAAGATAGGCACGATTTTTGAAGTTGAATTACAACAACTTACAACTATCGAGCTATGAAAAATATTGTAATTCTTCTATTTACAATACTCGTTCCCCTTTTTGCATCTGCAAAAAGTTGGGGAAAGGACTCCACTGAAATTAAAACAAAGCTTGCCGCATTCGCTAAAAAATATCGGCTCAAAGATGATATTCGCATTAAACTCGAACGAAGTTTAATCGAAGAGACATACAAAGAAATTAACCTTAACGAAAGAAAGGAGAAGAGCAAACTCCCAAATGGAGAGATGTATGTTTACCCTTTTACCGAAGAAGACTCCCTGCTTCTTACATCATTTAGTGCTATAGGTGTCTCTGAACAAGAAATATTCGAGCGTATAGAAAAAGAGAAGAAAATAGTTCGTAAAAAAAGCTATGAACCATCACTAATTAAAGAAGGTATGAGAAACGATCGCTATTATCGATTTCAACGCAGAGAGATTTTAGATGACCCAAAATTAGAAAGTTTACTTATTGAACACTTCTCAACAGCTGTCTATTATGATAAAAGTAAACTTAAACAAAAATCTTCCTCAAAAAAATAGTGTATGAGACAAAAGAGTCTGCTTTCAATTTTAGCGTTATTATTTTTTTGCTCCGCTGTTGGGCAAAATAGAATTTACACCCAAAAGTCAATCGATATCTCTTTTAAAGTAAAAGATTCACTATCAGGCAAAGGGTTAGAGTTTGTAACCGCTTCGCTTTTTAAAGTAAAGGATGAGAAAACGGTATACACATATTCCATCTCAGATAGTTCGGGACTAGTAAAATTTATTAATATCCCTTCGGGCAAGTATAGTATAATTCTTGAATATCTTGGGTATTATTCAAAAAAAATCTCAAATCTAGAAGTTGCGGCAAAGGTTGATGGAGGTAATGTTAGTCTCTATTCGACATTCCCCAACAAGGTAGTAATGAGAGAAAATCCACGAGAGCTAAATGCTGCAATATTAACCGATAAGACAACTCCAATTAAAAGAGTTGGGGATACCCTTATCTATAATGTGGCCTCATTTAAGGTTTCGGATAACGATATGCTAGAGGATTTTTTCAAAAAATTACCTGGGTGGAGCGTCAATAGAGATGGAAAAATAACAGTTAATGGAAAGCCAATCGATCAGATTACTGTAAATGGAAGAGTTTTCTTTGTAAATGATCCTGTATTTGTAAGTAAGAACCTACCGGCTAAAATAATGCAACAGATTAAGTTGTTCGAAAAAAAATCTGAAAAAAGTGCGTTTCTAGGAAGTCATGATGACAATCCAAAACAAACTGTTGATGTTAAAATTAGGGACGATATGATGAAGGGATGGGTTGGAAATGTAACTGCTGGTGCAGGGAGTGAAGATCGATTCAAATCAAAAGTATTTGTAGCCAATTTCGACAAGTTTAAACAAATCGCAATTATCGGAAACGGGTCAAATGTTAACGATGAATCAAGATCCTTTTCAACCACATTTCCTCAAAAAAACTCAAATTACAGTTTAGGTTCCAATCTAAATTTAAGAAACAAAAAAGGAAATATTTTAAGTGATATCTCTTATAAATTCTCAGGGAATAATATTACTAACGAAACGAATATTAACAAGCTAAACACTCTGAAAGATACCTCATTTATAATTGATCAAAACACAAAGAACAATCAAGTTCGAAATAGCCATAATGTTGATGCAAAAGTCACTAAGACATCTGCAAAATCTATGTCAATATTTAAGGCAGCTGCCTCATATTCCAACCTAATGAGTGATAATGATAATCAATATCGAACTATTGGAGGTAAAACAGGTATTCCAATTATAGATGGAGAGCAAAGGAGTAGCGATAAAAATTTGACAGAGAGCGTTGACTTAAGTTATGATTATATCCGAAAATTAAAGAAAACCAATCGGAGTTTTAGTATTAAAACCTCTCTAAGGGTTAACGACCGAGAATCAGACGGATTTAATTACTCCAAGAAGACTATCCACAAAGAGAACAACTCTTACATTACGGACCAAAAAAATACTTCTAACTTGAATAACTATTCATTCTCTGCCGATTTCTCTTATAATGAACCGATTTTTAAGAAATATAAACTGGTAACTGAATTCAAAAACAATCTTAATTTTGGCAAATTACAAAAGAAAACATACGACAAGGATATTAATGGAAATTATTCTATAATAGATCAAGAGATGAGTGCCGACTTAAACAGCACAAACTATGAGTCAAATATTGGTCTTTTTATAGAAAAAAATCAGTCTAAATCAGGCCTAATCCTTAAAGGTGGATTTAACATTTCTGGAGAGTATATTGGTGCTTCGCTTAAAAACAGTAATATAAATAGATCGTTTTTTAGTATCAATCCAAATTTTTTCCTTAGAACAAAAATTTTAGAATCAACCTTACTATTTGTCACCTATAAAGGATATAATGTATCACCAGATCTCAACAGTTTAATTCCGATGCCAGATAATCGCAATCCACTGGTGTTAGCTCTAGGAAATCCAGATTTAAAACCAAGCTATATCAATGATTTATCAGTAAAATTAAATATAATTAATAATAATGGATATGCATCTGGTATAATTATTTCTGGAAGTTTAAATATGATATCCAATAATATTATCTCAAAGTCTTGGTTTGATGATAAAGGGGTTCAATATATTATGCCTATGAATGAATCCGGAGATTATTCAGCAAAAGCAAATATGGTTTTCGACTACCCTATATTCAATGAATTAATGACAATTAAAGGAAGTATTACATCGGAGCTTAGCACTATGAAAACTTATGTGAATAATCAAAAAGGAGAGACCAAAATAGCTAACAACTACTTCTCCTTTGGTTTAGGATATAGAAGTGTAAACACATCTGTTCAAGCAGGTGTATCTTTCAATAATGATTGTAGAGAGAGCTCCTTTAATAGAGGCATCTTCAATACAACTTGGAAAAACTCTGCCGATCTCTATTTTAGGACAGTACTTCCTCTAGATGTAGATTTTAATTCCGATATCTCCTATAACTTTTTTACAGGTTATGTTGGAGGAAATACAAATATTGCTCTATGGAATGCTAAAATTTCTAGAAATATTATCCGCAACAAGCTCTTATTCACTATAAATGCTAACGACATATTGAATCAAAACAAGAGCATCTATAGGAAAGTGTCTGATTTTTATATTGAGGAGCGCAGAAGCTCAATTGTTGGCCGTCATATATTGTTCTCACTAACCTACAAGTTTATGATTGGAGGTAAAAGTGGAGCATTCAGAGAGAAGGCCGACAACATACTACAGAGAAACGAGCAAATGGAAAAATTACCTATTTCACTCTAAGTGTTTTTTCTGGGCTGACATTCGAGATAAAAACAGAAGGAATCAACAATATTAGCATAATTACTATAAATGATGATAGATCCAAAATGGCTACTTTGTAAAAGTTAAAATCGATAGGTACAAACTTTACAAAGTAGTTTGCTGGGTCGAGGGTGATCAACCTAAACTTCCATTGAACAAAGGCGAGAATAAACGCTATAGCTGTTCCAGAGAGAATCCCTTTAACGACAATCGATGCAGCTCTATACAGAAAAATTTTATGAATATCTGAATTTCTCATTCCAAGTGATTTGAATAGACCTATTGTAGAGATCTTTTCAAATAACATGATTAACAAGCCAGAAACCATATTAAAGCCGGCAACTGCTAACATCAGCACAAGCACAACTAAGACATTAAAGTCTAATAATCTTAACCAATCAAAAAGATGTGGAAACAGATCGGTAATCTTAGATACAATGACTGTTGACTCATTATTGTCTGCTTTAAAAATCAAATCCTCTATTTGAACAGCAGTTTCATCAATCTTTTTATAATCATTTAGAAAAATTTCTATCCCCGAAACCTGGTTTTCGTCCCAATAATTCAGTCTCTGTACCTCTTTTAGATCGCAAATAACCAGACTTTTATCTACATCTTCTAATTGCGCATCGAAAAGACCAACAAGCTTGTATAGCTTTACACGAATTGTCTTATCAACAAAATACATCTCTACTTTGTCGCCAGGTTTGTATCCTAGCATTGTAGCCAATCGGGTAGACATCAAAATCTCCTTCGAAGAGAGAGAATCCTTAAATTCAATAACTCGTCCCTCAGATAGCACTGAGTTGAAGAAACTCCAATCATAAGAAGAGTCTATACCTTTCAATACGACTCCTTGAATTATCTCACCATTTTTTAATAACCCCGATCTATAAGCAAATGGTTGTACATGTTTAACATTTTGATGATCTTTAATACTCTCTAAATACTTTGGATCTTTCTCAACTGGGTATTGATTTGAGTTCATCTCGAAGCCTGGAGTATTGATTATCAGCTCTCCAGAAAAACCAGCAGCCTTCTCTTTAATCTCCATCTTAAACCCATCAGATATAAAAATAGCAAGTATCATTACCATGATACTGACTGAAATAGATATACCTGCTATCTTCCCGCTGATTCTTGTCAGGCGGTTGACAGAATTTTTTTTACACCAAAGTGATTTAGAAATATAAAAATTTGTATTCAATCAAAATTTTTTTATTATATTTGTTTAATGTTAGTTATTACTTAACCTAAGACTTAACTTCACACCCCTGCCAGAGTTTCTCTTCAGGGGTGTTTTTCATAAGTACCTCTCCTCTCCAATTACTTCTAACATTCTTTCCGAAAGCTTCAGTTTTTCGTCATTAGATTGAGTCTTATACATATAACACAGTAATTCACAATAAATTGATATCAACGCTTTGTCTTGGCGAACATTCAGTTTCGAACGATCATAAATCATCCCTATTTCGCCAAAAAATGCTTTAAGATTATCTTCTAAGAAGATAGCCCCCGATTTAAAGATATTCAGATAAAAGATTATCTTTCCGTAGTTATCCACATATACAGGAACGAAGCCTCCAGGAAAGCATAATGGATATACAGGGAGACCTGTTTTACGACAGAGCATAAAGTATAAAAGAGATATTGCAATTGGATTCCCCTCTTTCAATACAAGAACAGAGTTTATCAAAGCGTACTTTTCGTCTTCAATCATAGGATCGGAGTGTTTAAATCCAAGCCTGCGAAAGAAGATGTAGTTGAAGATTTCGATATTTTCAATAGCTGTTTTATCGTCAGACAACTCAAACCTCAACTCCTCCGATATCTCGTCTACTGTAGCTTCAAATCCTACTCTATCTATTTCGTAATTGATAACTCTGCTGGCAAGAAAAAGACCTTCGGTTAAAATTGGATCGGGTGATGTCAAATATTTTGAGAAATCATCCATTGCAATCTCCTGTTTGAGGAAATTGACGATTTCGGTGTAGAACTCTCTTTTTTGGCTGTTCTCACTTTGGTACAACAAGTTCATCAAAGGTTCGAGAATCTCATCTCCTCTTTGCAACATTCTGCCTATGACGGCACCTCTGACAACCGGATCTGGATCGTCATACAATGCTATCAGTGAGCTCAGTTCAACATCGGTCTTCATTCTCTATTTTGTAAGCTTATTCAGAGCCATCTCGATAAGCTTTTTAATATAAGGCTTATAGTCAGGTTGACTTTCGTGTAAGTGTCTGTTTGCGATAATACAACAAATTGTAGCTCCTTTATGGCCTAAAAGAATAGACAAACCTGCGAGAGCAGAGCTCTCCATTTCGAAGTTTGTAATGCGGTCGCCATTGAATGAGAATTTTTCGAATTGAGAAACCATATCAGGCATTGCAAGAGGAAGGCGTAGAACTCTTCCTTGCGGACCATAAAAGCCCGAAGCAGACATTGTCATTCCTTTAATAGTTGAATCAGAAAATAGATCTACTAAAGATTGATGAGCTCTTACAAAATATGGAGCAGGTAGTTCATTTAACCAACCTGTACTCTCAACAAAAGATTTCTCATAATCTAGTAAAGAGACTTCGTCTCTTCTTTGGTACCAGTTCAAAAGACCATCGAAGCCAATTGAGATATTGGAGAAGACGAAAGATCCTAATGGAATGTCGGGTTGAATAGCTCCAGATGTTCCCAAACGAAGAAGTCTTAGTGATTTTTTCTCCTCTTTAATCAATCTTGTTGCAAAGTCTATATTTGCAAGTGCGTCTAGTTCATTTACTACTATATCGATGTTATCTGTGCCGATTCCGGTAGATAATACAGTGATTCTTTTATTGTTGTATCGACCAGTGATCGTGACAAACTCTCTTGATTCTCTACGAAATTCTGTAGAATCAAAGAAAGATGCTACTAACTCAACTCTTCCAGGATCGCCCACAAGGATTACATCGTCTGCCAGTTCTTCTGGTTTTATGTGTAGGTGAAATACCGATCCGTCGCTATTTATTATAAGTTCAGAAGGTGCTATAGGTTTCATGTTGGTTAAATTTAAATAGCAAAAATAAGCTTTATTTTTATACTTTTGTAAAAAAATATACCCTTATGCTACAAAGAATTCAGACATTGTTTCTATTATCAGCCACCCTTTTATTGTCATTGCTGTTTTTCTCAAAAATGGCATACAGCACTTCGGAAATCGTAAAGTACACAGACATTCGACCATTTTTAATCTTATCTATAATCACCACAGCGCTCTCATTCTTTTCAATCTTTTTATATCGTAAGAGAATGATTCAAATAAGATTATCGGTAGTAAATTTAGTACTACTTGTTTGTTATCAAGGATGGATTGTATACTATTTTGTAATTGCGCCAAAAGGAACAGCATTTTCAGTGACAGCGCTCTTTCCTGCGGTTGCAGCTTTCTTAGTTTTCCTTGCAATCAAATTTATTGCTCGTGACGAGGCAATGGTGCGCTCTGTTAGCAGACTACGTAAATAGATTACTCTTTATTTTCTACGCAGTATTTCTTTATAACACCATAGGCCTCTGTAACACCGAGTTCGCCTGCCTTGCTTAAGTCTAGACAGCCTTTGTCCTTATCTTTCAAATAGATAAGAACTAATCCTCTATTATAATAAGCCTCAGCCAAACTAGGGAAGAGCTCTAATGCTTTTGAGTATTGCTTAATAGCTTCGGGTAGATCATTCGAGAGACAATATAAATTTCCTAGGTTGTAGTAAATGAATGGAAACTTAGGTGCAAGACCAGCTGCTTTTAACATATCGTGAATTGCAGGAGAGTAGTCGTAGGTTCTGGTTGCTTGTTCTTGAACTTTAGCGCGTGTAGCACCTGCGTTGTCAAGCGTTAACACCTGAACATTGCTCTCTATCGAAGAGATAAAATCAATCATCTCCGATTGCAATGCGCCTCTATTCAAGTAGTAGAATGTTTGGCTTGGCTCTGCCTCAATTGCTTTATTATAGCTATCTAATGCGGAATTGAACTGTTTATTGCCAGACTCAAGCAGTGCTTTTGCAAAATAGTCCAAGCTGTTCTTTTCATTCTTAAGCCGAGCCTCAACCTCTTCTTTCAATTGCGAAGAATTTGCAAGCAGCGATCCTGGTTGTGTAGTAAGAACAACAGGTACTTTCACTGCATTTGTAAACTCAATTGTACTCTTGTCCTCATATTGATGATCAATCGCAAGTTTCTCTTTTCGTTTTTCGTCTAAACGAAACTTAAATAGAGGTTTTAAACGAATATCAACATCTTTATGCTGAAGCAAATCGTTATTGAAATCCTTTTTAGCAAAATCGGCATCGAGTGCAAGAAGCCTATCATATTTCTTTGTTGTGTCGGCAAACTGCAGGGCTTTTGTTGAATCTGCCATCTTGCTCTTATATTCAGCAATTTTCTTTTGTGCAATTTGATAATCTGTCTTCGCTGAGTTAAACTGCCCCATCTGACTCTTTACATAAGATCGATTGAGATAGGCATTTGCAAAGTCAGGATATAAATTGATAGCTTGAGAGTAGTCGTCCATTGCATCTCTGTATCGGCCCAGTTGCATAAACAGTGCAGCCCTGTTATAATATGCCAGCACATTATTAGGGTTGATTGAAAGTACTCTGTCGTAATCTTCCAAAGCATTGTTATAGTCTCCGATTTGAGATCTTATCAAAGCTCTATTATAGAGAGTTAACGCATTACCTGGCTCCTCTTTCAAGACTCTTTCGAGGTCACTTAATGCGCCAAGTATATTTTTGTTATTGTATCTTATAAGAGCTCGATTAAAAAAGGCAAAAGTATTTGTAGTATCTAGCGAGATTGCTTTATCTAAGTCATTCAGGGCTTTTTCATTGTCATTTTTCAGAATAAAAATCCTGGCTCTCCTTATATAACCCTCAGACTCAAAACGATTTAAATTGATTGCTGTATTATAGTCGTCCAGAGCCTTTAAGGTATCTCCCAAAAATAGATATGAGGCACCTCTATTTAGATATGCATCAGGTACTTTTGGTTCATGACGTATGAATTTATTAAAGTCTACAATTGCTTTATCGAACTGTTGCGACAAAAAGTAAGTTACTCCTCGGCTAAAATATAGACCTGTATAACTTGGTCGAAGGTCCACTGCCTCTTCTAAATCTTTAAGAGCCATATCGTATTTACCAATTCGACTGAGTGTGATAGCTCTATAGTGGTAGGCTGGAGTATAAATTGGGTTTACCCTTAGAGTTCTGTCAAAATCAGCCTGTGCGCCAAAAAAATCACCTAAATTGTATTTTGCTATCCCTTTAAGGAAGTATGCCTCATATAAAAGAGTATCGAGTTGAGTAAGAATATTAAAGTTTTCTATTGCTTGAGCATACTTACCTTCGATTAGCATTTGCCTTCCTCTGAAAAAGAACTGCTGTTTGTCGTACTGAGCGAACAATGTGGCAGACAGACTCAGTTCTGTCATCAAAAATATCAGCAGGAATAGTCTCTTCATATATCTAGTTTTTCTTTTTTACTTTTCTGTTCTTGACAAATTCTGGCATATCAACCTTATACATAAGACTCTGTATACGAGATGCCCTATAACTTAAATATCCAGATGGATTTCCAGCATTTCTTCTCATAGGATTTGGAAGTGCAGCTGCAATTAAGGCAGCCTCTCTTTCCGAAAGCGAAGATGCAGGTTTTCCAAAAAGTTCACGTGCAGCAGCCTCTGCTCCATATATACCACGGCCCATTTCGGCAACATTCAAATAGACCTCCATTATCCTCTCTTTACCCCAAACCAATTCTATGCCAAAAGTAAAATATGCCTCTAAACCCTTTCTGAGCCAAGTTCTGCTAGGAAAAAGAAATACATTCTTTGCAGTCTGCTGGCTAATTGTACTTGCCCCTCTTATCTTACGACCTCTTTTATTATAATCAATTGCTTTATCAATGGCTTCCCAATCGAATCCATTGTGTTCCATAAACTTATTATCCTCAGATGCAATCACCGCCATAACCATATTTTTGGAGATCTTGTCTAACGACCGCCAACTCTTTCTTGTGTCAAAATTATCGTCACCAATATATTCCACACTTCGTATAACCATAAGCGGGGTAACATAAACAGGCACCCACTTGAGGACAACTATCCAGAATATTGAAAATAGAAAGAAGAGCGCAGGAAGGTACACAAACATGTATTTGAGAATTCTTTTTATTTTCCCACCTTTTGTTTTCATATTTTGTCGCAAATAGATTATTTTTGACAAATATACTAAAATCTAAATGAAGAGACCCGCACTACTGCTGCTTATTTCTATGTTGGCAGCTCCGTTTTTAGCAACAGCACAAATCGTTGATATAAACAAATATCTAACGATGATATATCGCCAAAAGCAAGAGGGAATACTTACTTTTTTGGCAGACGATAAAAATCAGGGAAGAGCAATGGGTACTCAGGGAGGCAGAGACGCCGGAATCTTCATCAAAGGTCAATTTGAAAAATATGGTCTACAACCTTTTTATGGTCAGACATTTATAAAAAGCTTTAAGAGCGATTCATTGGTTGGCAGAAACATCATTGGTGTAGTTCCATCAAAATACTATTCAGACGAATATATTGTGATTTCGGCTCACTACGACCACTTGGGAGTTCTTGATAAACGTATTTTTAATGGTGCTGATGACAATGCGTCGGGTGTAACTGCTTTACTTAATTTAGCAGAGATGGTCTCTTCTATGCGAAAAGCTAAAGAGGGGCCAACTAGGAATATAATCTTTGCTGCCTTCGATGGCAAGGAGTCAAATATGGCAGGTTCTGAATTTTTTGTCAAAAACCTTCCAATTCCAAAGGAGAAGATCTTGTTTAACATAAACATAGATATGATAGGTTCTATCTTCGCACCACCTTACAAAGACACAAACTATGTACTTGTTTTGGGAGCAGAAAAAAACGGAGGCTTTGCTAAAGAGATTTTAGATTTCAGCAACAAATACTACAAATTGGGATTGGAGATCGATTACTCATTTTATGGAAGTAGAGCATTCGCAGATATCTTCTACAAGACCAGTGATCAAAATAATTTTGTACGAAATAAGATTCCAGCTGTGATGTTTACTTCGGGAATCCACGCACACACCTACAAACCGACTGATGATGCTGATTATATAAGTTATCCAGTTATGGCAAAACGAACAAGACTAATTTTTTGTCTTCTATACCATTTTATGATCTCTGAGTAGTGCCTGAGCAGTAAAATTACTCTTTTGCTTTATAAGATCTTCGGGACGACCTTCAAACACTACCTCTCCGCCACCTTCACCGCCATCTGGCCCCATATCTATAATCCAATCTGCACACTTGACAACATCCATATTATGCTCAACCACAATAATTGAATGTCCACGAGCGATTAATGCGTTGAATGAATCTAAGAGTTTTCTGATATCGTAAAAGTGGAGACCAGTTGTAGGTTCGTCAAAGATGAAAAGGACAGAACCATTACCGCCATCTTTTCCGAGGAATGAAGCTAGTTTCACACGCTGACTCTCTCCTCCGCTCAACGTACTGCTACTTTGACCAAGTTGGACATAAGATAATCCAACAGCCTCCAATGGATGCAGCTTCTCAGCAATTCTTTTTGCAATAGGCTCTTTTTGAGCCGCGAAGAAATCTATTGCCTCACCAACACTCATGTTTAAGATATCGTTGATGTTTTTTCCCTTGTACTTAACTTCAAGAATATCTTGTTTGAATCTTTTACCACCACATGATTCACACACCATTTGAACATCTGCCATAAACTGCATCTCTATGTAAATCACACCTTCGCCATGACACTCGGGACAACGGCCACCATCAATGTTAAAAGAGAAGTGAGAGTGACCATATCCATTCGCCTTAGCGTAAGGTTGTTCGGAGAATAATTTCCGAATTTCATCATACACCTTCAGATATGTTACAGGATTCGATCTTGAAGATTTTCCAATTGGGTTTTGGTCAATATACTCTACTGCAGTAACCTTAGCAAGATCTCCACCTAACTCTCGAAACAGACCTGGCTTATCACCATACTGATTAATATGTCTATTCAAGGCTGGATATAAAATATCCTTTACCAATGTTGATTTTCCAGATCCACTTACACCAGTGACTGCTGTAAAGACCTTAAGAGGAAATTTAACGTCGATATTTTTTAGATTATGCTCTGCTGCACCTTTAATTTCAATAAAACCAGCTGGCTCTCTCCTCTTGTCGGGTAGTGCTATCTTCTCTTTTCCATCAAGAAAAGCAAGAGTCAAACTTTGTTCCCACCCTTTTGAATACTCCAATGCATTAACTGACCCTTGATATACAAGTTCTCCTCCATATTTCCCCGCATATGGTCCAATATCAATTAATTGATCTGATGATCTGATAATCTCCTCATCATGCTCTACTATCAACACACTGTTTCCTAAATCGCGAAGCTGCTTTAAAACCTTAATCAGACGCATTGTATCTCTTGGATGCAAACCAATACTAGGCTCGTCAAGGATGTATAGTGATCCAACCAGACTGCTTCCGATTGAGCTAACAAGATTGATCCGTTGGCTCTCACCTCCGCTAAGTGTGTTAGATGGTCTCTCCAAGGTAAGATAGGTAAGACCTACATCTATAATACATTGCAGGCGCCCTTTTATCTCTTTTAAAATTCTGGAAGAGACTGTCTTTTCGTAATCTGTCAACTCCAGGTTGCTTACAAAATCAAAAAGTTTTTCCATACTTAGATTCATAAGCTCGCTAATGGTCTTTCCTCCAACTTTTACATAAGATGCCTCAACTCTTAGACGTGTCCCTCCACACTCCTTGCAGGTAGTCTTTCCTGAATATCTGCTAAGAAGATATCTGTATTGGATCTTATATTTATTTGACTCTATCATTTTAAAGAACTCATCCAGACCTGTAAAGTATCGGTTGCCTCTCCAAAGTAACCTCTTTTGCTCATCTGTGAGTTCGTAAAATGGCTTATGGATTGGAAAATCGAACTTCGATGCATTCATAATCAGCTTAGAGGCAAACTCTTTCATTGCATCTCCCTTCCAGCACGCTATCGCCTCCTGATATATTGAGAGCGATCTATCTGGGAAAACTAAATTTTCATCAATGCCAATTACTTTTCCATAACCAGCACAAACTGGACAAGCCCCTAATGGATTATTATAACTAAAAAGAAGCTCGTCTGGCTCCATAAATTTAACACCGTCTGCCTCAAAATGGGTCGAAAACACAACTTTTTCTTGTGGTTTTGACGCTAAAGCAATAATAACAGTTCCTGTGTTTCCATCACCTCTATCGATAGAAAACGCAGTTTGAACAGAATCTGAAATTCTACTCACCCCTTCATCTCCTCTATCGACGGAAATTCTATCAACAAGTAATAGGACCTCTCTGTATTTATCTGTTTTATCGGATAAAAGTGATTCTATTCTAACAACTTCTGCGTCTGCATAGACCCTAGTGAAGCCCTGTGCTTTGAAATTCAAAAGTCTTTCGGTTCGCATCGATTCGTCGTCCCATCCAAAGGGTGCCAAAATGTAGACAGCTTCACCCTCGGTAAGGGAGAAGATATATTCCATTACATCATTGACACTTTCGCGCTTAACCTCTTTTCCCGTTACTGGAGAGTATGTTCTGCCGATTCTGGCATAAAGAAGTCGCAGATAGTCATAAATTTCGGTACTTGTACCGACTGTTGACCTAGGATTTCTGGTGTTAACTTTTTGTTCAATTGCAATCGCTGGCGGAATACCCGAAATTTCATCCACATCAGGTTTCGACATTCGACCTAAAAACTGACGGGCAAAAGAGGATAGACTCTCTACAAAACGTCGCTGTCCTTCTGCAAAAATAGTGTCGAAGGCAAGACTAGATTTTCCCGAACCAGAGATTCCGGAGATAACAACCAGCTTGTCGCGTGGAATAGAAAGGGAGACATTACGGAGGTTATTCATCCTCGCCCCTTTAATAACAATATTAGAATCAGACATTTGAAACCCTACTTACAGATTTTATTCCCTTAACCTTCTTCAGACTGAATATTAGCTTGTCTAACAACTGATTATTAGGCACAGCAAGCTGCATTCTTGCCTCAAAAACATCTTTGAGTTTATTGAGACTGAAGAAGCGCAAAGATACATTAAACTGACCTATTACTTCTAAAACTTTCTGATTAATCACACCCTCTTCGTGAGCACTAACCCTGATAGCGGTTATGAAGTTTGTACCACTAATATTTTCGCGCCACTTAACTTTGTGAATTCTGTATGGGTAGTTTTCTATTAGTCTTGAGGCGTTTGGACACGATGTCCTATGGATTTTAATTCCATCTTTCACCGATACAAATCCAATCACATCGTCACCATGAATCGGGTTACAACATTTTGAGAGTTTGAATCCAACATTATTAAGCCTTTCGTCGATAATCAGATAATCAGAATCCGACGAAGAACTCCGCACCTCCCTCCTGTCAGTTGTAATAACTGCAGACTCTTTAGAATCTGATGTATCTTGAGCGCTCTTTGAGTTCAAAAAGTTTCGAACATCTACAATATCTACTTCGGACATCGCCAATGCAGAATAAAACTCACTGGCAGTCTTGAATTTGTATTGTTTTATTAGAGCATATAAAATATCATCGTTAAACTCAATCTTCCAATTATTCATCCGTCTCTCTAAGAGCTCTTTACCAATTACTGCTCTTTTGCTCTCCTCCTCCTTTATCTTTTGTTTGATTTTAGCTCTAGCCTTAGACGATACAACAAAATTCAACCAGTCCTGAGACGGCTTCTGGTTTTTATTGCTCATAATCTCAACAACATCACCTGTATTGAGTCTGTCGCGGATTGATGCTGGCTTACCATTGATTTTTGCACCTGCACACTTTAATCCAAGGTTTGTATGGATATCAAAGGCAAAATCAAGAACACAGGCTCCAGCTTGTAATCTTCTCAAATCACCATCGGGAGTGAAGACAAAGATCTCATCAAGCGAAAAGTTCATTATATGAGAATCACCTTTCTTTTCGGGAGATTCTAGCAATTTTTTTACCCCTCCAAGCCAAGCGTCCAGCCCTTGCTCTCTTTTTACCCCTTTATAACTCCAGTGAGCAGCATGACCACTCTCTGCAATCTCATCCATTCTTCTAGTTCTGATCTGAACCTCTATTACAGCACCATCATCGTTACTTACAGTAGTATGAAGAGATTCATATCCATTTGGTTTTGGTACTGTTATCCAGTCTCTTAATCTTTTAGTATCTGGAACATATCGCTCTGTTACTAAAGAATAGACTTGCCAGCAAAGCTCCTTCTCCTTCTCAAGTTCGCAATCAATTATAAATCGCATTGCAAAAACATCTGCTATTGACTCAAATGATATCTGCTGCGCCTGCATCTTTTTCCAAATTGAGTAGGCAGTTTTGGTTCTGCTCTTCAATTCATACTTCAGCCCAGAACTCTTAAGTTTTTCATCTAAAGGATTTACAAATTGGTGCATCAGATTTTCACGATCCTTCTCTGTTGCCTTAAGCTTATTTGTAATCATTCGATAGTGTTCTGGATCTGTGTACCTGAATGACAAATCCTCCATCTCACTCTTCATGTTGTATAATCCTAACTGATGAGCTAAAGGTGCATACAACAAAAGTGTCTCCGTTGCCTTTTTAACTTGCTGTGTTTTTGTGAAATTGTCCAAGTTCCTCATAATTTCCAGCCTATCTGCCAATTTTATGAGAGTTACTCGTGGATCTCGAGAATAAGAGACAATCAGTTTTCTATAGTTATCTGCCTGAAGACCTGTGTCTTTAGGCTTAATCTCCGATATTCTGTTCAAACTCTCAGCCATCAAGATGATTTCGTTTCCAAATTCTCTTTTAAGAGGCTCAAGCATCTGACTGTTTCCACGTGTAGCTTCGTGAAGAAAGACTGCAGTCACAGCTCCTGGCATAAGGCCCAGCTCTCCGGCAACAATCTCTGCAACAGAGATCGCGTGGCTGATAAATTCGGAACCATCGCCTCTCTCCTTGCCATAAAGCTCTTTACGGGCAAATTCGAAAGCCGATTTCAGAAGCACCCTTTCGTTTTCGGGAAAATCTGAATATATTTTATTCAATAAATTGTATATCATTGCTATCCAAGTAATTTCTTGAGTGCATTCATCTCATCACGGAATTTAGCTGCTCTCATAAAATCAAGTTCTGCAGCAGCTCTCTCCATCTCCTTCTTAGCAGCCTCAACTGCTTTCCGAATTTGGTCGGGATTTAACTTAGCAAGAACAGGATCTGCTAAAATAGATTTTGTCTCCTCCAAAGGCTCTACATAATCTTTTTGCTTACCCAATACATTTCTCACCTGCTTTCTGATCTGAACCGGAATTATGTTGTTTTCGAGATTATACTGCATCTGCTTATTACGTCTGCGCTCAGTCTCATCAATTGTTCTCTTCATCGACTGAGTTATTGTATCGGCATACATTATAACTCTTCCATCAACATTTCTCGCTGCCCTTCCAGCAGTCTGAGTAAGTGCACGTTCCGACCTTAAAAATCCCTCTTTGTCGGCATCAAGGATTGCAACTAACGAGACTTGAGGTAAATCTAATCCCTCTCTTAATAGGTTTACTCCAATCAAGACATCAAATCTACCAGCTTGAAAGTCTTCCAAAATCTCAATCCTTTCGAGAGTATCTACATCGGAGTGAATATATCTGCATCTGATTCCAATCCCTGTAAGATACTTATCGAGCTCCTCAGCCATACGTTTTGTGAGAGTAGTAACAAGTATTCTCTCATCTTTGTTGACTCTTATTCTAATCTCCTCTAATAAATCGTCGATCTGATTTTTGGTCGGCCGAACCTCAATCGGTGGGTCCAACAGACCTGTCGGCCTTACAACCTGTTCTACGATAACGCCTTCCGATTTGTTTAATTCATAATCTGCAGGCGTTGCACTTACATAAACTGTCTGTCCTACAATTCCCTCAAATTCGTCAAATTTCAGAGGTCTGTTATCTGCAGCAGCTGGCAGACGGAATCCATAGTCGATAAGATTAACCTTTCTCGCTCTGTCTCCGCCATACATCGCCCTGATTTGTGGAATTGTCACATGACTTTCGTCAATAAATGTTATAAAATCGGGAGAGAAGTAGTCGATCAGACAGAATGGACGCATTCCTGAAGTTCGACCATCAAAATATCTTGAGTAGTTCTCGATGCCAGAGCAATAGCCAATCTCCTTGATCATCTCCAAATCAAATTCAACTCTCTGCTTGATCCTTTTCGCCTCCATCGGTTTCCCTATCTCGTTAAAGTAGTCAAACTGCTTTTTCATATCGTCTTGAATCTGGACGATAGCATTTTTCATCCTCTCTCTTGTAGTTACAAAGATATTTGCAGGATAGATGTTTATCTCCGAAAGATCCTCGATATGAGCACCTGTTAGCGGATCAAACAACTCAATACTCTCCACCTCATCGCCAAAAAAGATAATCCTCACTGAAGTATCTGAATAGGCTGGATAGATGTCTACTGTATCTCCTTTTACTCGAAAGACTCCCCTTTTGAATTCAGCTTCGCTGCGGGAGTAGAGACTATCGACTAACGAATAGAGGAGTTTATTGCGAGATAAGGTATCTCCTCTGCGTAGGAAAATGGTGTTTGCATGGAAATCCTCAGGATTTCCAATACCATAAAGACAAGATACACTTGAAATTACAATCACATCTTTTCTCCCCGACAGAAGTGCAGACGAGGCAGAAAGCCGAAGCTTTTCAATCTCTTCATTAATACTCAAGTCTTTTTCGATATAGGTATCGGTGACAGGGAGATAGGCCTCAGGCTGATAATAGTCGTAATAGGAGACAAAGTATTCTACAGCATTCTCTGGAAAGAAAGCTTTGAATTCGGCGTATAATTGTGCCGCCAACGTTTTGTTGTGGCTTAAAATTAATGCCGGACGCTGCAGACGTTGAATAACATTTGCCATCGTAAAGGTCTTTCCCGAACCTGTTACTCCCAAAAGTGTTACAGCAGGAAGTTCTCCATTAATGTGTTCGCAAATCTGATCAATTGCTGCGGGTTGATCGCCTGTAGGTTTGTATTCTGATTGTAATTTAAATCCCATCTATTTTTCAGCTTTCTTCACTTTTTTAAGATAATCACGAAGGCCCTTGACTACGCTTTGCATCATTTTGCGCTGGAATACAGGGTCGGATAGTAACTCCTCTTCGGCAAGATTACTCATAAAGAGCGTCTCTACTAGTACCGAAGGGTATTGAGTTGGAGCATTCATACTAAAGTTAAAATTACCAACTAAACCAAAATTTTTAACATCAAGTTCTAAAAGTCTAGCAAGTATTGTCTCTGCTAAATCTCTATATTCAATGTGTTTATAATATGTGCTTGTGCCTCCCGTTTTAAGAGGATTGCCTCCAGCATTGCAGTGAATCGAAACTAAAAGATCTATCTTAGCCTCTGCAAAGATTCTCTTTCTCTCTGTCATATTCATATCGGAGTCATCACTTCTACTTAGAACAACTTTTGCACCATATCGTTCCAACTCCTCTTTCAACATATATGCCATTGCAAGGTTTTGATCTTTCTCTTTTAATCCCGACACACCTACTGCACCAAATGATTTTGGTCCACCATGTCCAGCATCAATTCCTATTGTCAAATCTTTAAGATTCAAAGATGGTCTTTTTTTGATCGAAATCTCCAAAGCATTTCCAGCATAAGCAACCTCATAGCCCCACATATAATTGTTATTCAATTTCATCATCACCTTTACAACTTCTGTAGAGGTTTGACGAATGTCTACATATTCGATGCTCTTTAATCCTGGATATTGGGTGATCCAATTTGAGTTGCAATTTGCTCCATGTATCTCTGCAACTAACATATTTAGAGCCTTATCGTAATAAACAACGTATGGAACTCTCTCGTCTAATGAGACTCTCACTTTATCGCCCTTTTCGTATGTTGTGACGCTCCATGAACCTGTCAAAGATTTGGCAGGACGAGTACCCTGAGTCATTGGATTTGTATACTCTTTGGGAATAAATACTTTGAAATTATCCGACAACTTTACTTTATACAAATTCGAAACAGAATCAATAACCTCTAACTTTATTCCTTGAGACAGGAAGTTTATTTTTGTTCCGCCCAATCGATCGTCTCCCGATCCAAAATTTAGATATGCCCCATCTTTTGTCTCAACAACTTTTCCCACAAAGTCGAGTGGTAAAAGAGATGTTTGAGCAGGAGTAACTGGTCGGTAAAAAATCTTAAGACTCTTCTCATAACTTTTACCATTACTTATTGCCTCAATTTTAACCAAATTATCGCCATCTTTCAATACAATTTCATCACCAAAAGCGCCTGTCTTATATTGCTTTACAATTTTACCATCAATTTTAATCTCTGAATTTAGAGGAGCTAATCCAACAATCACATGCTGTTTAACGGATACGGTGTCGTTCTGTCCTTTTGTAATTTTTATAACAGACTCATTTTGTGCACTTAATAGAGCAAGGGAAAAGAAATTTATCACAAAAAGCGATAAAATTGTTTTTTTGTTTTTCATGGCTTGAAATTTGTTGTATTTTTGACACACAAATATAGAAATTATGGGAACAAACGGCACAAACAAAATCATCAATTCCGGTCTGTTCGTAATGATCGGCCTCATAGTTTTGGGAATCTTTCTTTTTAGTGCCGTAAAAGCCTTCAAGTCCTACGACAGAGTTGTAAGCGTGAAGGGGCTTGCGGAATTAGAAGTACCCGCTGACAAAGTAATCTGGCCTATCGCTTTCAAAGAGATAGGAAATGATCTCAACTCTCTTTACCAGACAATAAATCAGAAAAACAAGATCATCAAGGATTTTTTGATCTCAAAAGGGCTTACAGAAGCCGAAATCACAATCTCAGCACCAAAGATTATCGATATGAATGCTGAGAGATATCAAAGCCAACCAAGCACATACAGATACAACATAACCAGTGTTTTGACTGTCACTTCCGACAAAGTAGAACTTGTAAGACAAATCATTTCTGGACAATCAGACCTTCTTCAAAAAGGAGTTGCAATTAGTGGAGGTGAGTACGAATATGTACCTCAATATACTTTCACTAAGCTCAATGATGTCAAACCTAAGATGATTGAAGAGGCAACACAAAACGCAAGAGCATCAGCAGAGAAATTCGCAAAAGATTCTGACAGCAAACTTGGAAAGATAAAGAGTGCTAATCAGGGTCAATTCTCTATTTCCGACAGAGATGCCAATACACCACACATTAAGACCATAAGAGTAGTAAGCACAATAGATTATTTATTAAGAGATTAATCATAAACATTTGAAAAGTAATTATGGAAATTAGTAACATTCACGCACGTGAGATTCTTGATTCTCGCGGAAACCCAACGATCGAAGTAGAAGTAAGACTTTATTCTGGAGCATTCGGTAGAGCTGCAGTTCCATCAGGAGCATCAACAGGTACTCACGAAGCACTAGAATTAAGAGACGGAGACAAATCTCGTTACTTGGGCAAAGGCGTACTTAAAGCTGTAGCAAACGTAAACGACATTATCGCGCCTGCACTTTTGGGAATGAACGCCCTTAATCAAGCAGAAATAGATAAAATGCTTTTAGAATTAGATGGCACCCCTACAAAATCTAAACTTGGTGCAAACGCTATCCTTGGCGTTTCATTAGCAGTAGCAAAAGCTGCAGCAGATTATCTTCAAATTCCTCTTTACAGATATATCGGAGGAACAAATGCAGTAACCCTTCCAGTGCCAATGATGAATATCATCAATGGTGGATCACACTCTGATGCTCCTATCGCATTCCAAGAGTTCATGATTCGTCCTGTTGGAGCAACTAGCTTCAAAGAGGGCTTAAGAATGGGCGCTGAAGTATTCCACAGCCTTAAGAAAATTTTCCACGACAGAGGTCTTAGCACAGCTGTAGGTGATGAAGGAGGTTTTGCTCCAACACTTAATGGAACTGAAGATGCTCTTGAATCTATCCTTAAAGCTATCAAAGCTGCAGGATATGAGCCTAAGAAAGATGTAACAATCGCTCTTGACTGTGCTTCTTCGGAATTTTACAAAGACGGAATCTACGACTACTCAAAGTTCGAAGGTCCTAACGGAGCAAAGAGAAACGCTGCAGAACAAGTTGCATTCCTTAAATCACTTGTTGACAAATACCCTATCGACTCAATCGAAGATGGTATGGCAGAAGAAGATTGGACAGGATGGAAACTTCTTACAGACGAACTTGGATCAAAAATTCAACTTGTTGGTGACGATTTGTTCGTAACAAACGTTGAATTCTTAAGAAAAGGTATCGATCAAGGTTGCGCTAACTCAATCCTAATCAAGGTTAACCAAATTGGTACACTTACTGAGACCTTGAATGCTATCGAACTAGCTCATAGAAACAAATATACCTCAGTAACCTCTCACCGTTCGGGTGAAACTGAGGATGCTACAATTGCAGATATTGCGGTTGCAACAAACTCCGGACAGATTAAGACAGGTTCACTCAGCCGCTCAGACAGAATGGCTAAGTACAACCAATTGTTGAGAATCGAAGAGGAGTTGGGGGATTTAGCTGTTTACGGCAGAAAATAAATTCTCTTCCCCGACATTTTTATATATTTGTGTAAACAAATTTATAAAACATGTCTAGAAATAATAGGTCACTGATTGGTGTTGCTCTCTTTACCATAGCTGTTTTAGCAACAGTATCCGGTAAAGGGAGCAATTTTTTACATACGCCCCAAAGCAAAGATTTTTTAACATACTACGAACTCTCAGGCAATACCAAAACTCCAAGGTATAAGGAGACAATAGACTTTTGCAAAAAGCTAGACTCAGCCTCCACTCTAATAAGCCTTGTAAAGATTGGAACGTCCCCACAAGGAAGAGATATTATGATGCTTATAGCTGATTCCGATGGGGAGACAGATCCTGCAAAGATCAGAGCAAAAGGGAAAGCTGTTATCCTTGCCGAAGCCTGTATCCACGCTGGTGAGCCAGATGGAAAAGATGCAGGGCTCATGCTCCTTCGCGATTTAGCAATTTATGGCAAACATAAAGAGCTTTTAAAAAACGTTACATTGCTGTTTATCCCAATTATCAATGTAGATGGGCACGAAGATTTTGGAGTTCACTATAGGATAAATCAGAATGGGCCAGAAGAGGTTGGGGCACGCTTTACTGCACAAAAGATCAATATGAATCGCGATTTTATCAAAGCAGACGCTCCAGAAACCCAAGCTTTGCTAAAGATATACAACAGATGGCTTCCTGAACTATTCATTGATATTCATGTGACTAATGGAGCTGATTTTCAATACGTATCAACTTATGGTTTAGATCAATGCGGCTATTTACCTTCGAATGTTTTTGATTGGAGTAAGAGTGTATATGAAAAAGAGTTGAAGTCCAAAATGATGAAGGAGGGTTATCCTCTCTTCCCATACTTCGATTACAAAGAGTGGGGAGATGTCTCAAAAGGTATCTATCCTAGCACCTTCACTCCGCAATACTCAAACGGCTATGCCGCATCTCAAAACAGAATCGGACTACTCGTAGAAAACCACATATACAAACCATATAAACAAAGAGTAGAGGCAAGTTATAAGATCTTGGAACACTCTCTCGAGATTGTTTCAAAAAATAGCAAAGAGCTTATCTCTATTATTAAAGATGCCGATAACTCTGTTGCATCCAGAGAGTTTAGAAAACAACCATATATTCTCTCCTATGCAGAAGATTTTACAGATAGCACTTACGTCGACTACCTGACTTGGCAGACAAAAACAGTCAAAAGTGATTTAAGCGGAGCAGATTGGACCTATTTCGACCACGAGAGTCCAGTTAATGGAAAGGTAAAGATGTTTACAAAGTTTCTTCCCGAATACACTACAGTACTACCAGATAAATACATAATACCTTCGGAGCTCGCATCTACAATAGATCTCTTGAACCTGCATGATATTAAATTGCAAAAAGCAATTAAAGATACTATGCTTATAGTCTCTGCATATAGATTCACAAAGTATAAATGGTCGGAGACTCCTTATGAGGGGAGAAATACATTGACAACACAGTTCAATGAAAAGAGCGAACAGGTGATTGTAAGAAAGGGCGATTATCTCTTAGACATGAATCAACCTAAAGCTAAACTAGCCGCAAATATCCTTGAACCAGCAGCCTCATCTTCACTTCTATTTTGGGGATTCTACAATGCATATGTAAAAGCACCAAATGAATTCTGGATCTCACTTCCATATATGGAGATTAAAGGTAGAGAGATGTTGGCAAAAGACCCAGCACTTAAGCTCGAATTCGAAGAGAGGCTAAAAGACAAACAGTTTGCCTCAAACCCAAAAGAGATCTTAAACTTTTTCTACTTAAAAGTTAGAAAACAAGCTGAATCAGTTTCGGACAGATATCCAATCTTCCGATATTTCGAAAAGAGAGGCAACTAGAATAAAATATCTGCAATTGAAAAGATTGCAAATAATACAGAGGCATATCCATTAGCAGTAAAGAAGGCGGCATTCACTCTAGAGATGTCGTCTTTTTTAATGATTGCATGTTGGTAGACTAAAAGGGCTGTAAAGATTGAAGCACCAATAATATAAAGAGCCCCAGCATCAATCAGAAGACCAAACAGAACTAAAAGAGGAACAACTATTAAGTGACCTATTGCAGACAAAATCAGGGCTCCTACCCTTCCAAATGTAGCTGGAATTGACTTCAGCCCATTCTCTCTGTCGTACTCTTCGTCGGCCAACGAATAAATAATATCGAAGTTTGCAGACCAAAACAGTACTATCAACGATAAGACAATTATACTTAAATCTGCTCTACCTGCAAAAGCAATATATGCACCAGCTGGTGCAATTGCCAAGGCCAAACCAAGCACATAGTGACACAACGCAGTAAATCTCTTCATGTAGCTATAACCTAAAAGAACTCCAAGTGCAGGAAATGACAGATAGAAGCAGAGAGGATTAATCCATAATGCAGATATTGAGAACATCACCGTGTTGAAGATTACAAATAGTAGAGCAGATCTCGAAGAGATAACCCCTGATGGAATCTCCCTTGATGCTGTTCGAGGATTAGCAGCATCAATATACCTGTCAATATATCGATTAAATCCCATTGCCGCATTTCTGGCAAATACCATACACAAAACAATCTTTAAAAAGATTGCATAAGACAATTCACCTCCATTATGTGAATATGAAAGGAAAAAGCCTGTAAAGGCAAACGGCATAGCGAAAATCGTATGCGAAAACTTTACAAGCTTTAAATAGTTGGTAAACGATTTCATCTATCTAAGTGATGCTCCAAACTTCTCCGAAAAAGCGTTCAAAAGACGTGTCATTACATCCTCTACAAACTTATCGGTCATCGTCTTCTCTGTGTCTTGGAGGATAAAACTTATTGCATATTGCTTTTTACCTTGAGGTATCTTATCACCTCTGTAAACGTCAAATAGAGAGACATGTTTCAAAACCTTTTTCTCTGTTTTGAAAGCTAGTTTTCTTATCTCTGCAAAAGAGACATTTTCATCCAACAAAAGAGCCAGGTCACGACGAACCTCTGGATATTTCGGTAACTCTTTATAAAGAACCTTATGCTTTTTCACCTTGTCGAACAAAACTTTCCAAGATATTTCAGCAGCATAAACCGGTTGTTTAATTCCAAACTGTTTCAGAAGCTTATTATTAACTGTTCCCATAACAGCAAGTTGTTTCTCGCCTGCAAAATAGACTAAACCTTCTGCAAACATGTCCGAAGGGGCAGCAGCATACTCTAGATCTTGAATATCTATCCCAAAACGTTTGAATAGTAGCTCCATATAGCCCTTTAAAACGAAATAGTGCGAAGAGCCTGTCTTTCCTCTCCAGTTCTGAGCACCAGAACCAGATATGAACATGGAGATCATACTCTCCTCTTTGTATGCAGAGAGATCAGATACTTCTGAGTTCTCTTTGATTGAATAAACATTACCCATCTCAAACAACTTAATATCATATTGTTGACGGTTAATATTATATGCAACTACTTCGAGACCATTCAATAGTAAAGTTTGGCGCATTGAATTTAAGTCGGTACTTAGTGGATTCAGAATCTTAACTAGATTATCTGCTGGAAAAGTCTTTAAAGATGTATAGTACTCCCCTTTTGTCAAAGAGTTGTTCATCATTTCGTAGAATCCATTAGCAGCTAAAAAGTCTGCAGCAATAGTTCTGACTCTCTCTCTGTCTGGCTTAGATGTAGCATTGATAGAGGCGTGTACTCGCTCAGGTAGCTCAATGTTGTTGTATCCATAGATTCTCAAAACATCCTCAACTACATCACACTCTCTTGTCACATCAACTCGATACGATGGAACGGATACAACAGCTCCATTTTCGAGTTTTGATACTATCTCAAATTCAAGGTAGGTCAACAATTTCTCAAAAACCTCGTTTTCAATCTTCTTACCTATCAAAGAGCGCATTCTGTCGAAATTTAATTCAACTTCTGCTCTCTTTATTTCATTAGGATATGACTCTTGAATCTCACCAACAATCTTAGCTCCTGTTAATTCACAGATTAGGATTGCTGCTCTTTTCATAGCATAAGGAACGATCGAAGGATCTGCTCCTCTTTCATATCTGAATGAAGCATCTGTCTTAAGACCGTGTCTCTTGGATGTCTTACGAACCGATACAGGATTAAAATAGGCACTCTCTAAAAATAGAGAAGTTGTAGATTCAGTAACTCCACTATCTGCACCACCAAATACACCGGCGATACACATTGGTTTAGACTGATTACAAATCACCAAATCCTCTCCACTTAATGTTCTCTCAATTCCATCAAGAGTAGTTATTTTCTCACCCTCTTTAGCTAATCTAACAACAACCTCTCCTCCCTCAATCTTGCTGTAGTCGAAAGCGTGCAAAGGTTGTCCAGTTTCATGAAGAATGAAATTAGTAATGTCAACAACATTATTAATTGGTCTTAATCCAATTGAATTAAGTTTCGTCTGAAGCCACTCAGGAGATGGGCCAACTTTAACATCGGTAAATGTGAGTCCAGAGTATCTTGGAGCTGCTTCAATAGCAGGTACTATTACCTTAGCTGGTTTAATATTTTCACTTTTCGAGAGCGAAGTAAATTGGTCGATTGATGGGATAATCAATGCAGACTCATTACCTCCATTCATTCTTAAATATGCTGATAGATCTCTTGCTACTCCAATATGCGATGCCGCATCTACTCGATTTGGTGTAAGACCTATTTCAAAAATCACATCTGATTCCAATTTGAGATACTCTTTTGCAGGAGTTCCAATTACCGCATCTTCTGAAAGCACCATGATTCCATCATGAGAAGCTCCTATGCCAAGTTCGTCTTCGGCACAAATCATACCCAACGACTCAACTCCGCGTATCTTCGATCTCTTTATCTTTATTTCACTTCCATCAGAAAATACCAGTGAGGTGCCAACAGTTGCAAGTAAAACCTTTTGTCCTTCGGCAACATTTGGAGCTCCACACACAACTTGCAGATATTCACCTGTTCCGGCATCTACCTTTGTAACTTTAAGCTTGTCAGCATCTGGATGCTTAACACATTCTACAACTTTGGCGACAACAACTCCGGCTAGTCCTCCAGGAATCTTTTCTACCTCTTCCATCGCCTCTACTTCAAGACCTATGGAACTCAAAATCTTTTCAATTTTCTCAGGCTCTAGGTTACAACCCACATATTCTTTAAGCCAGTTCAAAGATATTTTCATACTTTCAGTAAGTTATTTTATTCTAAATAATTGATCAAGAGTTATTATTGGTTAAAATGGAGCTTCATTGATTAAAACAGTGATTCTACAAACTCTTTTTTGTCGAATACTTGCAGATCTTCAATCTTCTCTCCAACCCCAATAAACTTAACAGGTATCTTAAATTGATCAGATATTCCAATCACAACTCCTCCTTTTGCAGTTCCATCTAGTTTTGTAACTGCCAATGCTGTAACATCAGTAGCCTTAGTAAACTCTTTAGCTTGCTGATATGCATTTTGTCCTGTGGAACCATCCAAAATTAGAAGAACATCATGAGGTGCATCTGGAATGACCTTTTTGATCACATTTCTAATCTTTGTTAGTTCATTCATTAAGTTTACCTTGTTATGTAGTCTTCCTGCAGTGTCAATCAAAACAACATCAGCATTTTGTGCAACAGCAGATGAAACAGTATCAAATGCTACCGACGCTGGGTCTGCTCCCATCTGTTGTTTAACGATTGTTACTCCAGCTCTCTCACTCCAAATTGTCAGTTGGTCAACAGCTGCAGCTCTAAAAGTATCAGCAGCTCCCAAAACAACAGTTTTACCTGATGATTTCAGTCTAGCAGCTAGTTTTCCAATAGTTGTTGTCTTGCCAACGCCATTTACCCCTACTACTAAAATAACATAAGGTTTTTTAGTTAGGTCAAATGGGATGTCGCTACTATAATTGTCATCGATATCGAGTAGAGCCTCGATCTCCTCTTTTAGAATCTTGTTAAGTTCTGATGTATTCATGAACTTATCTTTTGCAACTCTTGCCTCAAGTCTCTCTATGATTCTAAGAGTTGTCTGAACTCCAATGTCAGAAGCGATCAATGCCTCTTCTATACCATCCAGAGTTTCATCATCAACTCTCGACTTTCCAGCAACTGCCCGTGATATTTTTTCAAATATCCCAGTCTTTGTCTTTTCAAGTCCATCATTCAACGACTTTTTCTCCTCTTTCGACTTTGAGCCGAATAAACCGAATAGTGCCATTACTTAAATTTTATCCCGTAAAGATAAGAAGAATTTTTCTGTCTCCGGAGATTGGAGATATATAAAATAAAAAAGCCGCCTTTGTGGGCAGCTTTTTTAAAAAATATCTTAGCGATTACTTCTTAGCGAAGAAATCTTTTACTTGCTCTGTAGGAACCATTTCTTCTTGAAATGCATATGCACCTGTTCTTTCTGAACGAGTCATACGAATACACTTAACTGTGTTTCTTAGTGATGCTTTGTCACCACTGAAGGATGCTACCGCTTTCTTTGCCATAGTATAATAACTGTTTTAACTATTTAATCTCGCGATGAAGAGTTACCTTCTTCAAATATGGATTATATTTTTTACGCTCAAGTCTTTGAGTCGTATTCTTCTTATTTTTTGTAGTGATATACCTTGAGATTCCCGGTATACCGCTCTCTCTTTGTTCGGTACACTCTAGTATAACCTGAACTCTATTACCTTTCTTTGCCATATATTTCGAATTATACTACGTTGATTAAACCTTTAGCTTGAGCAGCTTTGATAGAAGCACTCAAACCATTTTTGTTTATGTTTCTGATACCTGCTGCAGAAACTTTCAGAGTTACAAATCTTTGCTCTTCTTCTAGCCAAAATTTCTTAGTCTGAAGGTTTGGAGCAAACTCTCTCTTAGTACGGCGCTTTGAGTGAGAAACGTTGTTCCCGATCAACCTTTTTTTACCTGTTATTTGACAAACACGTGCCATTTTATATTGCCTATATTAATTATTATCTTACAAGTACCCTTTTAAGGGCTGCAAATATGCGTAATTTATTTAAAAATTCCAAATATTTACACAAATTTAAATATCCTCTTCCACCTTATGTTTTTAGGGAAAGACTTAAATTGATTCTTGGAGAACCAGATTACCGAAGGAGTTCCCACAATGTGCGATTCAGGAACAAAACCCCAATAACGTGAGTCAAGAGAGTTATGTCTGTTATCGCCAATCATGAAATAGTAGTCCATCTTGAATGTGTAGCTTTCTGTAGGTGCTCCATTGATGTATATCACCGAATCTTTGACCTCTAATTTATTCTTTTCGTATGAAGAGATAATCCTAGAGTAAAGAGGAAGGTTGTTTACATCTAACTTAATTGTCGCACCAGCAGACGGAATCCATATTGGGCCATAATTATCCTTGGTCCATTTGTAATTCTCCGAAAAAGGAAATATTGTCAAAGGCGAGTCTGGCATATCTGGTGGATAACTGTCGATGTTCTGGCGAACTTCAACAACATTACCAAGTGCCTTGATCTTATCGACTTCGGTCTCATTAAGAGGGAAGAAAGTGTAACCAGGTAAAGATTTATCATATATCATCTCTTCTGGATTCAAACCCATCTCTTCTATCAAAATTGGATTAATTTCTGTCCCATTTGTAAAGATTGTATAGGTGTTTTGAATTCCTGGAAGATTCTTTTGAGCGACACCATTTACATAAACCTTTCCGTTTACTATAGATAGTGAATCACCAGCAATTGCCACACATCTCTTTACATAGTTGTCCATTCGGTCAACAGGACGAACGATAATCGGACCATAATTATTGATTGTATAATCTCTTCCGTAGAGTCTTACATATGTGTAATAGTCTGCTCCTGGTTCTGACTTAAGGACAGTATCACCATGAGGGAATGAAAATACAACAATATCGTCGTTTTTAACCTTCGACAAACCGGCTAATCGTCTATAAGGATTTTGAATCCAAGTTAAATAGGACTCTCCTCCCGAAATAGGCAGAGTATTGTGAACTAGTGGAAAAGCAATCGGAGTCTGAGAAACTCTAGGTCCGTACTTGAACTTGCTCACAAATAAGTAGTCTCCTACCATTAACGATCTCTCCATAGAAGAGGTCGGAATCATATAAGCTTCAAAGAAGAATGCTTTAATGAAGGTCGAAGCAATTAGAGCAAAGATTACTGCATCTAGCCAATCTAGCCATGCATTTCTCTTTTCGCCCTCTTTGTAGCGTTTTTTCCAAAAAGCCCACTTTACCTTCTTTGTTATGTATAGATCGAAAATAATACCAAGACCTAATAGGAACCAGTAGTTTCCGAACCATATAACCCAAAGCAAATAAAGTGCAGCCCAGATGGAAAATCTGAACCACTTATTGCCTATTATATTGACGATTTTCGACATTTGTCTATTTTACAGAATTTATAACAGCCTCAAATGCTTGTGGATTGTTCATAGCTAAATCTGCAAGAACTTTACGGTTAAGACCAACATTGTTCTTAGCTAGTTTGCCGATGAATTGAGAATAGTTCATTCCGTGCTGTCTTGCAGCAGCGTTAATTCTCTGAATCCATAGAGCTCTGAAGTGACGTTTTTTGGTTTTGCGGTCACGATAAGCATAAGTAAGACCTTTTTCGTAGGTATTCTTTGCTACCGTCCAAACATTAGCGCGGGCTAGGAAGTTACCGCGGGTCAGTTTGAGAATTTTTTTGCGGCGCGCTCTGGATGCCACCGCGTTGACTGATCTTGGCATTTTTTAAAAATGTTTTGCGAATGTCAGCGCTCTCCCTTTATGAGAAACTTTTCTGCTGAACACTCAGGTTAATAATTAGATTAAGCGATTAAAAGAGCTTTAATTCTCTTTTCATCTGCATTAGAAACCAAAGCTGAATAAGTTAGGTTTCTTTTTTGCTTAATAGTTTTTTTAGTCAGAATGTGACTTTTGAAAGCATGCTTTCTTTTCACTTTTCCCGATCCGGTAAGTTGAAATCTCTTTTTGGCACCGGAGTTGGTTTTCAATTTGGGCATCGCAATTATTTTAAGTTAGTTAAAATTATTTTTTCTTTACTGGAGTAATCATCATTATCATCCTCTTTCCCTCTAGTTTTGGCATCTGCTCTGCTTTGCCATACTCGTCGAGTTCTAATGCAAATCTGAGAAGTAGCTTCTCTCCTTGCTCCGAGAATAGAATTGAACGTCCTTTGAAGAACACGAAAGATTTAACTTTAAATCCCTCTTCCAAAAAACTCTGTGCGTGTTTGAGTTTAAACTGGAAGTCATGTTCATCGGTATTAGGACCGAATCTAATCTCTTTTATGACTACCTTACTGGCATTGGCTTTCATCTCCTTTGCCTTCTTCTTTTGTTGGTAGACATATTTTTGATAATCAATAATCTTACAAACAGGCGGGTCTACATTTGGCGAAATCTCTACTAAATCAAGTTCCAACTCCTCTGCCATCCTTAGAGCTTCGGACAAAGAATAAACACCCGGACTGGTGATGTTATCACCGACAACCCTTACTCTGGGTGCAGAAATCTCTCGGTTCATTCTTGGACCATCGTCAGCCTTCGATCTAGAACCGGACTGATTGTGCCCATTCATAGGTTTTGATGAATCATTCGTCTTGGGTCTATTAATAATACCGGGACGAGGTGTGAAATTTGTAGCGATAAGTAAATCCTCCTAATTATTTAATTATTAAATCTTTATTTTATTTGTTCTTTAACTTCGTCTGTAAGCAATTTTGCAAACTCTTCAATTGACATCTGTCCTTTGTCGCCATCTCCTTGTCTACGTACAGAAACGACATCAGACGCCGCCTCCTTTTCGCCAACAATCAAAAGGAACGGTATTCTTTTCAACTCGTTCTCCCTGATTTTCTTGCCGATAGTCTCGTTGCGGTCGTCAATTAGAGCGCGAATATCGTAATTATTCAGCAAATCACCAACTTTTTTTGCATAATCGTTGTATTTCTCACTTACTGGAAGAATCACCACTTGTTCTGGCGCAAGCCATAATGGGAACCTACCTCCAGTGTGCTCGATAAGCACAGCAACGAATCTCTCCATTGATCCGAATGGAGCTCTATGAATCATTACAGGACGGTGTTTTTTATCATCTGCACCAACATATTCAAGCTCGAATCTCTCAGGTAGATTATAGTCAACTTGAATTGTTCCAAGTTGCCACTTTCTTCCGATAGCATCACGAACCATGAAGTCTAATTTAGGTCCATAGAATGCAGCTTCGCCTGTCTCAACAACAGTCTTAAGACCCTTTTCCGCTGCAGCCTCGATAATTGCACTCTCTGCTTTCTCCCAATTCTCATCTGTTCCAATATACTTTTCGGTATTATTAGGATCTCTTAGGGATACTTGAGCTGTATAGTCTTTGAAATCTAGTGTTTTGAAAATATACAAAACGATATCAATCACTTTACAGAACTCCTCTTTAAGCTGGTCAGGACGGCAGAAGATATGTGCGTCGTCTTGAGTAAATCCGCGAACCCTTGTCAAACCATGAAGCTCTCCACTTTGCTCATAGCGGTATACAGTACCGAACTCAGCTAAGCGTAATGGCATATCTTTATATGAACGTGGTTTTGTTTTGTAAATTTCACAGTGGTGAGGACAGTTCATAGGTTTCAACAAGAACTCTTCTCCCTCTTGTGGTGTATGGATTGGCTGGAATGAATCTTTACCATATTTTGCATAGTGGCCAGATGTAACATATAGCTCTTTCTGTCCAATGTGCGGAGTAATTACTGGAAGATATCCGTGCTTCTTTTGAACTGCTTTCAAGAAGTTCTCCAGACGCTCTCTCAACATTGCACCTTTTGGAAGCCAAAGCGGAAGGCCCTGTCCTACTCTTTGTGAAAATGCGAATAATTCTAACTCTTTGCCAACTTTTCTATGGTCACGTTTTTTTGCCTCTTCCATCATCACTAGATACTCATCAAGCATCTTCTTTTGAGGGAATGTAACACCATAAATACGTGTCAACATTTTATTCTTTTCATCGCCTCTCCAATATGCACCAGCTATTGAGGTTAGTTTTACCGCTTTGATTACAGAGGTGTCCATCAAGTGAGGGCCACGGCAAAGGTCGGTAAAAGCGCCATTTGTATAGAAGGTAATTGTTCCATCTTGAAGATCACCAATAAGTTCACACTTATATTCGTCTCCCTTTTGAGAATATGTCTTAAGTGCCTCTTCTTTGCTAACCTCTTTTCTAACAAACGACTGCTTCTCTCTTGCAAGCTCAAGCATTTTATTTTCAATAGCAGCTAAATCAGCCTCAGTGATCGTCTTTCCATTAAGATCAACATCATAGTAAAAACCTGTTTCGATAGCAGGTCCGATACCAAATTTAATTCCTGGATATAGAGCTTCGAGAGCCGACGCCATTAAGTGAGAAGATGAGTGCCAAAAAGTGCTTTTAGCCTCTATATCATCCCATTTGTGTAGTCTGATCGTAGAGTCCGTATATATTGGTCTATTGAGTTCATATATTGTTGAATTAACTGTTGCTGCTAAAACATCTGCAGCAAGTCTCGGGCTTATGCTCTGCGCTATCTCGTACGCTGTAACGCCTTCGTTGTAGGTACGAACCCCTCCGTCCGGAAATGTAATGTTAATCATATTTTATACGCTTTGATAATCACGCAAAGGTAATGATTTTTTTAAATTTCTCTTAATTTTGGTTAATGTAGATTTATTACTATTTTTGATTTGGTTTTTTTACTTTAATATTGCTTTATATTAAGTACTTACGCATTATTTCTATTCAAATACAAACCTAAAACCTAACAAATATGGAAACAAACAAACTTAGCTCGGCTGCATTTAATGGACTTTTGCTTGCTCTGGTTACGATTTTATCTACTTTGATTACTACAGTTATTGAACCAGGTGTGGCTATAAGTATCATCCTTTGGATTGTAAAATTAGTTGCCACAGTTTGGTTACTTTATTACTTTATAAGAGAGTTCAGTAAACCAAAAGAGAACTTCCGTTATGGAGATGGTTTAAGTTATGGTGTACTTGTATCTTTCTTTTCAGCAATTATTTGCGCATGTTACTTTTTCCTTCACCTTGCTCTTTTATTTCCTGAAACAATGAATGCTCAAATGGAACAAGTTATTGAGAGTTTGCAATCGTCTGGTGGAGACACATCTAACTACGAAGCGGTAATGCCTTACATACCACATATCACTTTCATTGTGACTTTATTTTATTACACAATATTAGGTTTGATTTTCTCAGCTATAATCGCTAATTATACGAAGAAAGAGACCTTTTTCTTCGGTAATGAGAATCAAGAGAACAATGATCAAAATCAAAGTATCTAACAAGATTCAATTTATTAATTGACGAAATTCAATAACTATAATTTAACAGATTACTCAAAATGGATCTTTCAATTGTAATTGCGCTCTATAACGAAGAGGAGTCTCTCAGGGAGTTGGTTGAATGGATAGATAGAACAATTACTCCTCTTGGAATCAAATACGAGGTTGTAATGGTTGATGATGGAAGTTCGGATTCTTCATGGAAAATAGTTGAAGAGTTGGCAATTAAGTATCCACTTAGAGGTATCAGTTTTAGAAGAAACTACGGCAAATCCGCAGCTCTGTTCTGCGGGTTTGATGCCGCAGAGGGCGAAATTGTTGTAACGATGGATGCCGATCTTCAAGACAATCCAGAAGAGATTCCTGAGATGATTAGGATGATCAAAGAGGATGGTTTAGATTTAGTTTCTGGATGGAAAAAGAAGAGGTTCGATGGTAAGATCTCCAAGAATATTCCTTCGAAAATTTACAATTTGACTGCGCGAAAAGTTACGGGTTTGAAGCTTCACGACATGAACTGTGGCTTGAAAGCGTATCGCAAAGAGGTTGTTAAAAACATAGAGGTCTATGGAGAGATGCACCGCTATATTCCATATTTGGCAAAGAATGCCGGATTCAGCAAAATTGGAGAGAAGGTTGTAAAACACCAAGCTCGAAAATTTGGGAAGAGCAAGTTTGGAATGAATCGTTTTGTAAATGGTTTTTTAGATTTACTTTCTTTATGGTTTTTATCGCGCTTTGGTAAAAAGCCAATGCACTTTTTTGGGTTAATTGGAATTTTTACATTTTTAATTGGTGCCGGTACTGCAGGTTATCTAATTATTCAAAAAATTATTATTCAGGCTCAAGGACTTATATACAGACCTGTAACAGAACAGCCATTGTTCTATGTTTCACTCACTGCGCTAATTATTGGGATGCAACTCTTTTTATCGGGATTTATTGGTGAATTAATCTCCCGAAATAGCACAGAACGAAATATCTATAAAATCAAAAAAACAATTTAATAGCTTTGTTTCTCATTTTTTTTCGTAAATTTGAGCGAACATTTAACACAAGGCTATGGTTAAAACATTATCTTTCCCGAGCGTGTATGAAGCTACGCTCAGGGAATTTTGTACAAACAATGATCCCATTCTGGGATTTTCGAAGATCAAGCTAGACAGCATGGATTACATGGTTGGTCTTCAAGCAATGAACGAAGGTGTGTCACCTCACAAATCAATCAATGCCTCACCAGAGGATACTGACTACAAGCTTATCAGCAGTTCTGCTCTTGTGCTTGCAAGTAACATGTGTCAAAAAAACACTCGTAATGGCAAGTTAACTAAGATGCATATCACTACAGGATTTCCATTTGCTACTTATCAAATGAATCGCGATAATGCTGCCGAGTTCTTCCAAGATGAGAAGATTATCACATACTACAAGGCAGAAGAGACAGGCGACATGAAGACTGAGCAAAAAGTTATCTCTATTGCTAAAGTTCATGTTTTACCTGAAGTTATGGGCTGTGATATCGCTATCAGAAAAGGAGAAAACCCAATTGATGGTAATTATGTTATCATAAGCTTGGGTTACGGCACGTGTGAAGGAGCAGTGAGTACCCCTGATGGTCTAATGAACAGAACGCTATTCAGCACTCATGGAATGAGTTATGCAATTAATCTATTCACTCAAGAGTTGAATAAAAACGCATATCTTAGACTAAAAACTGAGCATCAGGTTGACCAAATCTTTACCAAAGGATTTATTTACATCGACAGAAAGAAAAAAGATTTTGCTCCTGAAAAGCGTAAAGCTCTTCAACTTTATTACACAAACGTAATCTCTCCTATCATCAAACGTTACATTACTGATGAGGATTTTGAGCAATGTCAAAAAATAACTCTAGTGGGTGGTGGTGCGTATCATGCCGATCTTATCAATCTTTTCAACCAAGAGTTTGGTGATATAGCATCTGTAACTGTTTGTAGAGAACCTGAGAAATGCGCATCAGTTGGTTATGCAATCTACTCTAAGCAAAATGCAACAAATCAAGAGGACGAAAAAGAGAGTTTTTCATCTTATCGTAGCTTGGACAGCGAAGATGCCGACTATATTGGTATTGATATTGGAAATGCAAACACTTGCGTATCAGTAGTTGCCTAACTTAATGACTTTGCTTAACCTAAACTAAACTATGATCTATAACTAGTGTAAAGGGCTAGTTCTATAAACACTAAATGAGGTAATAATGTGCTTATTCATTATTGCCTCATTTTTTTATATAAAAAAAGGACACCTATTGATGGTGTCCTTTATAATTTTTTCAAACTGCATTAAGGACTATTTAAACTTGGCCTTCATCTCCTCAAAAGCTTCATCATCGATGAGTTTACACGAACCATTGAAGGTAGCACCCTCTTCGATGAATATTTTTTGGCAAGCTATGTTACCAGTAATAGAGCCAGTTTTTCTAAGGCCGAATGATTCTTTCACAAGAAGCGCACCCTCCATAAAACCCCAAATATCGCAACTTTTACAAATCACTTCTCCAAGTAATTTTGCGTTTTCGCCTATAACGAGTTTCCCTGTAGTAGTTAGACGACCTTCAAAAAAGCCATCAATTCTTATATCACATGCTGAGTTAAGTCTTCCTATGAACTCAGAGCCTCCAGAGATACGATTTACCTCGTTAACCTGCGTAACAATCTCGTTTTTTGCCATCTTTCAATTTAAGTTTAAATATGTATCACCTCTCCGTGAGCAGCTGCCGCAGCCTCCATGATTGCTTCACTCATAGTTGGATGAGGGTGAACAGAGTTGATTATGTCTTTCGCTTTTGCTCCCAAATTGCGTGCCACTACGATGCCCGAGAGCATTTCAGTTACATTACCGCCAATTAAATGAGCACCAAGAATCTCATCAGTTTGAGCATCTATAATTAGTTTTACAAAACCATCACGATCACCAGCTGCTGTTGCTTTGCCTGAAGCAGTAAAAGGAAACTTTCCAACTTTGTAGTTGATTCCTTTTTCTTTTACAGCTCTTTCTGTCATACCAACAGAGGCAATTTCAGGAGTTGTATATGTACAAGCAGGTATATTTAAATAGTTTACAGGTTTTGCATCGATACCTGCAATCCTCTCAACACAGCAGATTCCTTCGGCAGAAGCAACGTGTGCTAGAGCTGGAGTAGCAATGACGTCTCCGATTGCATAGATACCTTTACATGAGGTTTGATAATTTTCGTCAATCTTAATCTTACCCCTCTCTGTTATAACACCGCACTCCTCAAGACCAAGATTTTCGATATTGGCAATCACGCCAACAGCAGACAAAACAACATCGACAGCAAGAGTCTCCTCACCCTTTTTAGATTTAAGAGAGAGAACAACGCCTTCACCAGATGTGTCGGCAGCAGTAACTTGAGTTGAAACCATCACTTTGATTCCAGCTTTACGGAAAGAGCGGCTCAGTTGAGCTGAGACCTCATCGTCTTCGAGAGGGACAATATTGTCTAGGTACTCAATTAGAGTAACCTCAACACCCATTGATTTATAGAAGAATGCAAATTCACTTCCTATTGCACCAGATCCTATCACAGCCATCTTAGCAGGAAGCTTCTCTGGAACAAGCGCATGACGATATGAGATAATCTTTTCACCATCTATTGGAGCAAATGGCAAAGAATTGGCTCTTGCGCCAGTTGCAATGATGATATTGCTAGCTTCAACTAAACTCTTTTCTCCATTCTCAGATAGAACTTCAATTTTGCCGGGAGCTAAAATTTTAGCTATACCCGCAATTACTTCTATTTTATTCTTTTTGAATAGATACTCAATACCACGACTCATATTTGAAGCAACACCACGACTCCTCTCTACAACTTTCGTAATATCCTTTACAACCTCCCCTTCAATAGAGAATCCATATTCATTGGCCTTTTCTGCATAATGAATAGCCTGAGCACTCTTTAGAAGAGCCTTAGTTGGGATACAACCCCAATTGAGGCAGATGCCTCCAAGTTCCGACCGTTCAATGACTGCAACGCTTTTACCAAGCTGAGCAGCTCTTATAGCGGCAACATAGCCACCAGGGCCGGAACCAATTACAACTATATCAAACATAAATAAAGTTTTAAATTAATAACTAAATTGTACCATGACAGTTTTTGAACTTCTTGCCACTTCCACAAGGGCAAGGATCATTTCGTCCAACCTTTTTCTCAACATGAACAGGCGCTTGACTTTTTGGTTCACCAGCAGAGGTAGAGAGATCGCTACGAGAGGTATTCATCCTACTCATATCTGGTTTTCTTCTATTCTCTTCGCGAGCAGCTAAGTTAGGTCTCTCTTGGTTCTCTCTCAATGGAATATGAGCCTTAAGCAAGAAGCTAAGTACATCTTTATTGATTTTATCTACCATTGTCTTGAAGAGTTGGAAACTCTCAAACTTATAGATAAGAAGTGGATCCTTCTGCTCATAAGTCGCATTTTGCACTGACTGTTTTAGATCATCCATGTCGCGAAGATGCTCTCTCCAATACTCATCAATCATGTATAGAGTGATCGACTTATTAAGAGAACGAACTAGTTCGCGTCCTTGATTTTCATAAGCCTTCTTGAGACTTACGATCATATTGAAAGCCTTTTGCCCGTCGGAAACAGGTATTGCGATATTTTCATATGTTGCACTTTGTGTCTCGTAAATCTGCTTGATAATTGGCCAAGCCTGTTGAACAAGTACCTCGGTGCGACGATTATAAACATTATGAATAGTTTCTAAAAGACGAATCTCTGCATCTTTCTTTGAGATATCTGAATACTCCTCTTCGGAGATACCTGGTTCGATTGATAACTGTCTGATAGTCTCATATCTGAAATCTTCGTAATCCATCTCTCCAAGGTTGTTTTGGATAAAAGTTTCACTAAGATCTGCCATCATATTTTGGATATCAACATCTACTCTCTCACCATAAAGAGCGTTTCTTCTACGAGTATAGATTACCTCTCTTTGAGAGTTCATCACGTCGTCGTATTCTAGCAGACGCTTACGAACACCAAAGTTATTCTCTTCGACTTTACGCTGCGCACGTTCTATAGATGTAGATAGCATTGAGTGCTGTAAAGACTCTCCCTCTTTCATTCCCATTCTGTCAACGATACCGGCAATTCTTTCCGAACCGAAAAGTCTCATTAGATCGTCTTCAAGTGAGACATAGAAACTAGATGATCCTGGATCACCTTGACGACCTGCACGACCGCGAAGCTGTCTGTCTACACGGCGGCTATCATGACGCTCAGTACCTATAATCGCTAGACCACCTGCATCTTTAACTCCAGGGCCGAGTTTGATGTCGGTACCACGACCAGCCATATTTGTTGCAATTGTAACTGCACTAGGTTGACCAGCCTCTGCTACAATTTCTGCCTCACGAGCATGCTGTTTAGCATTCAGAACATTATGTTTAATGCCTCTGAGTTTTAACATTCTGCTTAGTAATTCAGAAACTTCAACTGATGTTGTACCAACAAGAACAGGACGTCCTTTCTGAGTCAGATTTACAATTTCGTCGATTACAGCATTATATTTTTCACGCTTGGTTTTGTAGATAAGATCGTCCATATCCTTTCTAATGATCGGACGATTGGTAGGGATAACAACAACATCTAACTTATAGATAGTCCACAACTCACCAGCCTCTGTCTCAGCTGTACCAGTCATACCCGCAAGTTTATGGTACATTCTAAAATAGTTCTGAAGTGTGATTGTAGCATGAGTCTGAGTTGCAGCCTCTACCTTCACATTCTCTTTTGCCTCAATAGCTTGATGAAGACCATCTGAATATCTACGACCTTCGAGTATACGACCAGTCTGCTCATCAACAATCTTTATCTTATTATCCATAACAACATACTCAATATCTTTTTCGAACATTGTGTATGCCTTTAATAGCTGATTTACAGTATGAACACGCTCCGATTTGATTGCATAGTCACTCATTAATTCATCTTTGAGTCTAGCCTTCTCTTCTGAAGCAATCTCTCTCTTTTCCAACTCCGAGATTTCTGACCCGATATCTGGAAGTATAAAGAATTTATTATCACTTACGCTTTGAGCGATTAACTCATGTCCTTTATCGGTTAGATCCACTGATTTCAGCTTTTCGTCAATCACGAAATATAGATCATCTGTGATAATGTGCATTCTCTTGTTATTCTCCTGCATATACTCATTCTCAGTCTTATGCAAAAGCTGTTTCATTCCTGGTTCACTTAAAAACTTAATCAACGGGTTGTATCTAGGAAGACCTTTGAATGCTCTTAATAGTAAGATTCCTCCATTGACCTCATCACCCTCAGTTATCTTTTTACGTGCATCATTCAGAACTTGATTTACAAATGTTCTTTGAGCAGAATATAATTTTTCAACAAAAGGTTTGTATTCATTGAACTCTTGATCATCGCCCTTTGGAACTGGACCAGAGATAATCAACGGTGTTCTTGCATCGTCAATCAAAACTGAGTCAACCTCATCGACAATAGCATAGTGATGCTTCTTTTGAACAAGATCATCAGGTGAGGTAGACATATTATCGCGCAAATAGTCGAAACCAAATTCGTTGTTTGTACCGAATGTAATATCTGAACGATATGCTTTTTTACGAGCATCAGAGTGCGGTTCGTGACGATCGATACAATCTACTCTAAGACCATGGAACTGATAAAGAGGTCCCATCCACTCAGAGTCACGTTTTGATAAATAGTCATTGACAGTTACTACGTGTACACCTTTTCCTGCAAGAGCATTTAGAAATACTGGTAAAGTTGCAACGAGTGTTTTTCCCTCACCAGTTGCCATTTCGGCAATCTTACCCTTGTGCAGGGCCACACCACCAAACAGCTGAACATCGTAGTGGACCATATCCCATACGATTATATTTCCACCTGCCATCCAACTATTTTTCCAAAATGCCTTTTCTCCATCGATTCTCACATGTTTGTGAACAGAAGCAAAATCACGATCGGCATCAGATGCAGTAACCTCAACCTCAGAAAACTCTTTGAAACGACGTGCTGTCGATTTCATAATCGCAAATACTTTGGGAAGAACCTCCATTAGTACCTCTTCAATCGTTTCGTCAATTTTCTTAGTTAGTTTATCTACCTCAGTAGCCAAAACCTCTTTCTCATTAACGGCAATGGTTACATCCTCCAACTTCGCCCTAAGTTCGTGCTTTCTGTTTTCGTCTGCCTCAATTTTGCTATAGATGTATTTTTTAATACGCTGTGTCTCTGCACGAAGTTCATCATGAGAGAGCAAATCGATTGTCTTATAGGCTTCTAGAGCTTTGTCTACATAAGGTTGGATCTCTTTGAGGTCTCTTTCGGATTTTGTTCCGAAAAGTTTCTTCATTATGCTTGTAAAAATTGCCATTATGATTTTATTAGTTTGTCTGTTTTATTCAATCTACAAAGATAAGAAAATAGATAGAAAGATATAATTTTGCAGCCAAACATTAGCAAATGAACAACAGAAGTATTACATATACCTCGGACGGATCGACCTCTTTGAGCCTCGAAGGGACTCAAGAGTGCTACCATTCTGCAGCAGGGGCGCTATCGGAATCACTCCACGTTTATATCAAAAACGGTCTTAAATTTTTCCTTGACGAAGCCTTTGAGAGAGGAGAAGAGATTAAAAAAGTGACAATTTTAGAGGCAGGACTGGGAACAGCTTTAAATGCATTATTAGCTTTTAATTTATCCAGACAATACTCAAATACAGAATTTTACTATCTATCAATCGAAAAGTTCCCACTTAGTAAAGAGGAGTATTCCAAACTAAATCATCCTTCGGTTTTAATTCAAAAAGAGGAGTGCAATTTAGATAAAATTGAAGCTAATGAACTCTTCAAAGAGTTGCATGAGTGCGAATGGAAAGACTGGCACAAATTGGGGGCAAATTTCAATTTTAGAAAACTTGAAGAGTCGTTCGAAAACATATTTCCTTTTACAGACAAGATTATTGATACGGCGGGAAGCAAGATTGATGTAGTGTTTTATGATGCGTTCTCGTTTGGGTTGCAACCTGAGTTGTGGAGTAATGAAATCTTCCAAGGAATCTCAAATGCCATGAACAGCAATGGAATATTAGTAACCTATGCCTGCAGAGGTGTAATAAAAGAGAATCTTAGAACTGCGGGATTAAAAGTCAATCGTGTTGCAGGTTTTGGAGACAAGCATCACATGACAAGAGCTATTCGATAGATTTTTGGCCAATATTTACCAGTAATATAGATTCCTTTATTGGCAGGATTGTATGCAATTCCATTTAAAACATCAGTTTTATCGGTGCGTAAGCCTGCAGCAAGAAGCCCTTTACAATCGACAATTCCAGTAACATTACCAGTCTTTGGGTTTATAATCACAATTTGATCGGTCATATAGACATTTGCCCATATTTCTCCATTAATATATTCAAGTTCATTCAATTGACTCACCTTGCGTCCATTAATATTAACAGAGATCTTGCTCTTCTCTTTAAATGTAGCAGGGTCTAAGAAATAGAGATCACTAGAACCATCACTCATTATCAAATTTGTGCCGTCATAAGTAAGCCCCCAACCCTCTTTGGGATTAAATATAGTTTTTATCTGTTTGAACGAATTGATATCGTGAACAAAGCAAACGCGCTCTTGCCAAGTTAGAATATAGACATTTGATCCAACTACTGCAGCCCCTTCGAGAAAGTACTCTTTAGGAACTTTAAAACTCTTCAAAGATTTTGCGCTTTTCAACTCTGTTCGATGAAATGAAGAGCTTCCGTATTGGCCTCCACTCACGTATAGATTTCCAGAGTGGAAAAACAGTCCTTGAGTATAAAGATCTGAATTAAAAGGGAGAGTCTCCAATACTTTAATTTTATAACTCTTTGGCATTTTGCCCGAAGAAAAAGCGGCCGAAGATGGCAGTGCTATCATTAACACTGCCATAATCAGTACTTTAATCGATATATGGTTAGTTTTGTCCATTTTTGCGTTCAATTGCAGCTTTTACTAAAGATACAAATAGTGGCTGCGGTCTTTCTGGAGTGCTTTTAAGTTCTGGATGGAACTGAACTCCAATAAAATAAGGATGATTTGGAAGCTCAACGATCTCAACCAAGCCAGTGTCCTTGTTTCTACCACTTGCCCTTAGACCTCCCTCTTCTAATGCCTCCACATAATTATTGTTCACTTCATAACGATGTCTGTGTCTTTCAGATATCTCAGTAGTTCCATAAACTTTGTGAGCTAAAGAATTCTCCTCTATTTGACAAGAGTAGGCTCCTAAACGCATTGTTCCGCCTTTAATTGTCAAACTCTTCTGATCCTCCATTAAATCTATAACTGGGTGAGAGGTATTCTTGGTTATCTCTGTAGTCATTGCATCTTCCATGCCGAGAATGTTTCTCGAATACTCGATAACTGCCATTTGCATACCAAGACAAATTCCAAGGAAAGGAACATTGTTTTCACGAGCATATTTGACAGCAATGATTTTACCCTCAATCCCTCTCTCTCCAAAACCTGGAGCAACAAGGATTCCGTGCATACTCTTTAATTTATCATCGACGTTCTTTTCGGTAATGTACTCACTATGAATACTAACAACATTCACCTTGCACTCATTAGCCGCTCCGGCATGAATAAACGACTCAAGAATAGATTTGTAAGCATCTTGAAGCTCCACGTACTTTCCAACAAGTCCAATATTAACCTCTTGTTTAGGGTTGAATAACTTGTCCAAAAAGCCTCTCCATTTTGTGAGCTCAGGCACATTATTGATTGCAGGAAGACCGAATCTCTTAAGAACTATTTCGTCTAGCTTCTCTTTCATCATCAAAAGAGGAACTTCATAAATACTCTTAGCATCAATAGATTCTATTACTGCATTTGGACGAACGTTGCAGAAAAGTGCAACTTTTTTCTTGATTTCGGCAGGAATTGGATGCTCAGTACGGCAGACAATAATATCGGGTTGTACTCCGTTTTGCTGAAGCATTCTTACAGAGTGTTGGGTAGGCTTAGTTTTTAACTCTTTCGCTGCGCTTAGGTAAGGCACCAAAGTTAAATGAGCAACTATACAATCCTCTTCTGGAAGCTCCCATTGAAGTTGACGCACAGCCTCAACAAATGGAAGAGATTCAATATCGCCAACTGTTCCGCCAAGCTCAGTGATCACCACGTCATACTTTCCACTCTTACCCAAAAGAAGCATCCTTCTTTTGATTTCGTCGGTGATGTGAGGAATAACTTGAACTGTCTTACCGAGATAGGCTCCCTCCCTCTCTTTGTCAATCACTGTGCGGTAGATTCTACCTGTTGTGATATTGTTTGCCTTAGATGTGTAAACACCTAAAAACCTTTCGTAGTGACCAAGGTCGAGGTCAGTTTCGGCACCATCTTCGGTAACGAAGCATTCGCCATGTTCATAGGGATTAAGTGTGCCGGGATCGACATTGATATAGGGGTCAAATTTTTGTATTGTAACCGACAAGCCTCTAGCTTGCAGTAATTTAGCCAGTGAGGCTGAAATAATACCTTTACCTAAGGAAGAGGTTACCCCCCCCAGAACAAAAACATACTTGGTGCTCATGATGTATTGAGTGGATTTGTAATTCTGGGATGCAAAAGTAATGATTTTATCCGTTTTCTCAAAAAACAATACACCATAGCAGACAATAATCTTACCTTTGCATTGAATAAGAATTGCATTTGCATAGAATAATTACTGCACCTCAAGATTATGAAATCCTACACCGAAAAATTTTCAGTCAAAAGTTACGAGACCGACTTCAAAAAAAGAATGAGGCCTTTTGCATTCATGAACCACGCACAAAATGCTGCAGAGAAGCATGCTGATATGCTCAATTTTGGTTATGATAATCTCATAAAAGAATCTGCTGTTTGGGTCTTATCGCGCTTTGCGGTTAAATTTATCTCGTCGCCAGATTGGAAAGATGAGGTAAACTTCGAGACATGGCACAAAGGTACAGACAGACTCTTTGGAATCAGGGATTTTAAAATGACGTCGGCTAATGGAGAGGTTTTGGCCCTTGCGACTTCTCTATGGCTGATTATTAACGCAGATACAAGAAAGATTCTAAGAGTAGACAAGGTTCTTGGCGAAGATTATCCTGGCACCGATAAAAGGGATGCACTTTCAGAAAATGCGGAGAAACTAACGATGCCTGCCGAGGCAGAACTCTGCCGCACTATAACTGTCTCCTACTCCGATATTGATATCAACGAACATACAAATAATGCGAAATATGTAGAGTGGGCAAATGATTGCGTTGATATTGAGATTTTGAACCAATATCATGTGAAGGAGATGACAATTAACTTTAACTCAGAGAGCAGAATCGGCGAGAAAATAGATCTTTATCGTCATACCGAAAGAGACGAAAAAGGCCTCACCGTTTTCGTCGAAGGAAAACGAGGTGAGACCTCTGTATTTGCTGTAAGATTTATCTTTTAAACGTCTATCGTGCGAGCAATGTACGATGAAAAATTCTCTGTACGAGGTACATAATCGCTTTCGAACAGAGGAGACGAAATCAAAAAGTCTGCTGTAGATCTATTACTTGCGGTTGGAATATTGTAGAGACTTGAGATTCTCAACAGAGCCTTTACATCCACATCGTGAGGTTGCGGTTGCATTGGATCCCATAAGAAGATTAGCATATCAATCTCACCTTCGGCAATCATCGCTCCAAGCTGTTGATCTCCACCCAGCGGACCAGACTTTAGAAGCACAACATTAGCCTTATTCTCTCCCTTTTTGAGTTTTGCATTTAAAGCGGCCTCAACCATTCTTCCAGTTGTTCCAGTACAAACTAGTTTGTGTTGAAGGAGTGTGCCTTTATTGAACTCAACCCACTCGATGAGATCCTTTTTTCTGTTGTCGTGAGCCACTAGTGCCACTGTTTTACTTTTCATAACTATATCTTTTTGAGTAAATGCTCGAACTATTTTAACGCTGCTAAGTTAATATTATATTTGTTAAAAATTGATGACATGTATACACCAGACAAAGCCAGATACGGAAAAATCAACTATCGCAAGTGCGGAAAAAGTGGAATAAAACTACCAGAACTCTCATTAGGACTATGGCAAAATTTTGGCGATGTAGATGATTTTCAGAAATCACGCGACATTATTTTATATGCTTTCGATTCTGGAATTACGCATTTCGATTTAGCTAACAACTATGGTCCTCCATTTGGGTCTGCAGAGAGAAACTTTGGAAGAGTTCTGCATAACGACCTTCGCGATTATCGCGACGAACTAATCATCTCTACTAAGGCTGGTTACAATATGTGGGAAGGTCCTTACGGAAACGGTAGCTCTCGTAAATATCTACTTTCGAGCTTAGACCAGAGCCTAAAGCGAATGCAGCTAGACTATGTAGACATCTTCTATTCACATAGATACGATCCAGAAACTCCTATAGAGGAGACGATGGGTGCTCTTGATACTGCAGTAAGGAGTGGGAAGGCACTTTATGCCGGAATCTCCAACTATCCTGTTGAGAAGGCAAAAGAGGCTGCTGCTATTCTCAAATCGCTCGGCACACATTGTTTGATTCATCAGCCAAAATATTCAATGCTTTGGAGAGAGCCAGAAAATGGCTTGATCGACTTTTTGGGCGAAGAAGGAATCGGCTGTATTGCATTCTCTCCTTTAGCGCAAGGAATGTTGACAAACAAATACGCAGCTGGAATTCCTCAGGGCTCAAGAGCTGCTAGAGAAAATACCACGCTCCGATTCGAAAATTTTCCTCCCGACACATTCGAAAAGATTCGTGAATATGCTGCAGAGGCAGAAAAAAGAGGGATAAGCTTAGCTCAACTTGCCATCTCTTGGGTGTTGCGCGACGCTAGAATCACATCTGTGCTTGTGGGGGCAAGCTCCGTCGCGCAACTCAAAGAGAACATAGATGCACTTAGCCATCCATATTAATCTTACTAAAACGCTCCGCCGCCTTTGAAGTTTGTATCGTCTGAACGACCTCTGTTCTTTTGACGGAAGTTGTTGAAGTTGTATGTTAGATTGAGCATTACAAGTGGTCCCTCTACATTGATTTTATATAAATTATCAAAAGAGCTGCCATAGGTTGAATAGTTCATTTTAAATGAGTTAAACACGTCTCTAACATTGATTCCTATAGAGGCTTTACCCTTTAATAGCGACTGGTTTACAGCGATGTTTGAGATGAAAAATCCATCATTTTTGCCCATCGCATCATAGCTTGCACCTCTGTAATAGCCTAAAAGTTGAAGCCTTGTTCCCCACTTAAATTGGATGTTTGCGATCATTCTCGCATCCCACGAAGCAGACTCTTTAATGATTTTCTGATTCTCTACCACAGTTTTGAGCTTGTAGTAGTAAATATTTGCTCCAGTGCTTAATTGTAGCCATTTAGTTACATTGATATCAACTCCAAACTCCTCTCCTGCCGATAGTTGATTGTCGGAGTTTGCCAATTTATGGATCATAACACCCTTTTCGGTCATTAATCTCAATGCTTGGAACATATTTGTCGTATTCCTCAAATAGCTTTGTGCTGAGATTGTAACTTTCGAAATTGTTGTTCTGTAGTTGAATTCAAATGAGTCTGTAAACTCAGGTTTAAGTTCTGGATTGCCCATAAAAATATTATCTGGGTCGATATATTGAGGAATATCGTTCAAAAGAAACGGTGCAGGGCGGTTGATTCTGCGGCTATAACTTAATTGAAATTGATGTTTGTCTTTGATACTCTTAGAAAAGTGGATGCTTGGATAGAACATGAATTTTTCGTAATCATTTGGAGTATTTGATTTACTCAATACAATTCTACGATCAAAGAATTCACTACGCACTCCTGCCTGGTATCCAAAACCTTTGTAACTTCCCGAATAGATCAGGTAGCCCGAATAGATTGAGTTGTCATAATTGAGGTCGTACGAATAGTTATTGTTTCTACTCCATGTGTCTGTTGCTTTGTCGTAATCAAAGAACCTGAAATCTTCGAATCGTTTCTCGAATCTGTATTGAAAACCTGCTTCGAATGTGCCATTTTTCACTGGAACCTTATAGTCAATATTCAAGCGATAGTTGAAATTAAAATCGTGCTTGGTGTTCCAAAGTTTAGATGATATCGATTGTTGGTTGTAGTTTTGATCGATAAAGTCTCTGGTGAAATCAAAATTTACCCCTTTAACTAATCCTGTTACATCGGTGTAGTTCTGTGATTTTATATACGTTACAGGATCGGAATTCTCCCATTGTCTTATATAACTATCGAATCCTCTGTCGTAGCTCTGATTACTGATGTTGCCCGATAGGGAAACTGTGTTCTTTTCGGCAAATGTCAGCTCGGCACCACCTTTGAAATTAAGGTTATAGTTTTCGTAGAACTGAGTTCCATTCTTTGAATGGTTAAGAGTCTTCTGTGTTGGAAGTCCTTGATTGATGATAGCTTTGCTATTAATCTCCATGAAATTACGGAATGTATTATCGTTATACTCGGTTCCTCCAAAGAAGTTAAGATTTTTGTGGCGATAATTTAGCTGCAAGCTTCCATCGCGCATGTTTTTATTACCATAGTTAATATTGACATTACCATTGATCCCCGATAATTTTCCCTTCTTCATAACAACGTTGATGATTCCAGCATTTCCATCGGCATCATATTTTGCAGAGGGGTTAGTGATTACCTCTATCTGCTTTACAGACGACGCTGGAATTTGCTTTAAGACATCATTGCCTTTCAATGTGGTAGGTTTACCATCTATCAGAACAACAAAATCTGAACTTCCACGCAAAGTAACATTACCCTGTGGATCAACCTGCACCGAGGGTGTGTTTTCGAGAGCTGTAGCTGCACTACCTCCCGCACTATTTAAATCCTTCTCCACATTTACCACTCTTCGGTCAATTTTATACTCAACCTTTTTACTCTCTGCAGTAACAGTCACCTCATTAAGGTTGCGGCTTTGCGGTTTGAGTTTTACTTCGCCAGAGTTAAATTCTGGAGCTGTCTTGCTCAAAGTAAATGTCTCTGTTCGTAATTTGTCATATCCAATAAAGTAAATCTGAACATAATAGCTCCCCTCTTTCAATGATTTTACTACGAAGGAGCCATCGTTTGCAGTTATAACACCTGTCAGAGCTGTACTGTCGCCAGATTTAAAAAGAGCTACTGTGGCATACTCTACCGGTTGGGCAGTAAGTGCGTCTATCACCTTTCCTTTTACACTGCAGCCTTTGTATTCGGATACATTTTCGGCTGATGCAAAAGCGGAGAGAGAGAAAAGGAGCGAGAACAGAATAAGACAATAGAGTCTTGAAACTTGTTTTACTTGGGTAAACATTTGTTTTTCAGTCATAAATCAATTACAATAATTACATTTTGTAGTACTTGGTGCTTTTCGGGAGTTAGACGAAAAAGTCGCAAAAAAAGTTGCGGCTATTTTTCGCAAACATCCGATTATACTTACCAGTCTACAAAAATTAATGACTGAACATGCAATTTTCGAGGATGAATGTGAATGGTTATTTCAATAATGCAAGTATGTTTGAGGGTATTGCATTTTTATGAACTAAAATAGAGACTGTTTTAGCCTTGAAAAACTCTGTTGAGAGGTGATTATATCCTCCAAAACGGTTGATTTCGGGCTTCCATGAGTTTTTTACGACATAATAAGTTGTGCCGTTTTTATCTTTTGCCTTACCTATCAAGTGCATCAAATGGTCGTCTGTTGTTGCCTTTGACTCAAACTCCTTTTGTCGATAGTCAGCATCAACCTGAACCTCTTTATAAAATCTGTTAAAGGAGAGCTTCGCCCCCTCTTCTGAGGATAACTCTTCTGGAGTTGCCATGACTGCTAATCCAGCCCTGTCGGAGTAGCTCTTTTCGCTCATGTCGCCATCCCAGCAAACAGTATAACCTGTCTCAAGTGCATTTTCAACGATTTGGATCAATTCATCAAGAGGAACATTATAATATTTGCCACCATTCCAATTATCTGGTATCTCCAGTGCAAACTCTTTGTAATATGGGTGATGAGTAAAACTAGTTAAAAATACATAGTCGTTTGTATTTATTCCCAAGCTTTTGTAGAAACTTTTTGGTGTATATTCTTTGCCCCTATAGTTGAACTTTTCGGGCACAACTCCAAGATAAATATCTAACAATGAATTTAACAACTTATCAAATTCAGGAGTAATTGAATTATGCTTTACAGGTACATTTGCAATTACATTTACATATTCGTTCAGCAGTGAATGATCGTGAGTTGGAGAATTATAGTTAATTCCATTGTACACCGTTTCGGGCACCATTCCATGCTCATTAACAACATCAAATAACATATTTGAAAGACTCCCCTCCTGCAAGTTGCCTTTTCCTGCCTTTAAAAAGTTGTCTTTAACACGATTAATATAATTATAGCGAACTGTATGCATCTCCGACAAATCATACTCTCCTTTGCCCATTCGGATCAATTCCGATTCAAAAAAGGAGGTTGTTGCAAAAGACCAGCATGTTCCAGTAACTGCTTGATTTTTAACTGGAGTCGCAGGCAACATTTTTACATATTCAAATTGATAGAGAGGACACTTAGAAGTAATCTGAGCTTCGGCCTCAACTGAGACAACTAGAAAAGAGAGAACAAAGAGAGATGTAACAAGATTTTTCATTGTATTCCGAGGATTTGATTCAGTACAAAAGTAGCAGCGGTAAGATACAAAAAAACTCGGAAATGAGGAGGAAAAAGCGCTCAATATTTTATAATAGACTTACATTGTAAACTAAAATTATATATTTTTAATTACCCCTTAAGGCATACATAATGACTAAATGTACTTATAAAAATTTTATCAAAATTATTACTTACTATCTCATTTAAAGCATCATTATCAAAAACACTTTCATCAAGCGTTCTTTGTCCTGTGATATCTGATGAATTTACATAAATAAGTAACCACAGTTGATCAAATTTATGTTCGTTTTTATATAATTCAACTTTTTCATTTTTTCTTTTAATCAATTCATTTACTTCTTTTAAAGTTGCATCTTCACAATAAATAGCTCCATAATAATTTTTTATAAGCAAAGATGAATGTTTGGTGACATATAACACATTAATAAAAGTTTTATCTTCAAAAACAACCTCAAAAGGAGGATCGTGTTTAATGAATTCTCGAAGTTGGTCAAAAATAATCTTATGACTTTTTTGAGCCCTGCTGTGTAGCATCTGTAAAACTATCAGTTTTTGTTATCAATAAGGTCTTCCGCTAACATTTTTGCTTGCGTGATTACTGTGTCAACCGCTTTCTCTTGTAAATCGGGTGGATAACCAAACTTTCTCAAAATGCGTCTTATATTTCTTCTTAAAGTAGCTTGTACACTTTCTTTTATAGTCCAATCTATAGTTGTACTATTACGAACGGCTTTTAGAAGTTCTTGAGCTATATGTTTCAATATTTCATCACCCAGAATTGAAACAGCACTATTATTAACTTCTAAAGCTGTGTAAAACGCATATTCTCTATAATCCAGACCAAGTTTCTCACCTCGCTTGTCAGCTTCTTTCATCTGCTCGGCAAATGGAATCAGTACTTTTTCCAAGAATTCTACGGTATCTATCATTCCGTTGTGATAGCGCAGAATGGCATCTTCTAACATTTCAGAAAATTTCTTGCTTTCTACAAGATTAATTTTTGTTCTTTTTTTAATTTCTTCTTTTAGCAATTTCTTTAATAACTCAACGGCTAAATTCTTTTGAGGAAGGTCTTTCAATTCCTGCAAAAATCGTTCATCAAGAATTTCAATATTTGGTTTCTTTAAACCTGCTGCATCAAAAATATCAATTACATTGTCGGCTGTAATAGCTTCGGAAATAATTTGTTTAATTGCCGTTTCCATTTCATCACCGCCTTTACCTCCCTCGTTTCTATCTGATATTTTCACCAATCTTGCTTTTATTGCTTGAAACAATGCAACATCGTCACGAATTGCCATTGCTTTTTCGTGTGGTACAGAAATAGCGAATGCCTTGAGTAGATTTTTGGTATTTTCGGTAAAACTTTGTTCTCCGTTTTCCTGGCTGAAAATATAATCTACAATTACAGGAATGAATTTAAGCTTTTCGGATGATGAAAGTGTAAAGAATTTCCGCCAATTGAAATGCCGTAATTGATAATCAATAGCTTCGTAGATTTCCAACATTTTGGCAACTGCTAATTCTTGGTCTAGCGTTGGTTTTCCTTCTCCACCGCTGGCAGTATACTCAGCTAATGCTGTTTTTAATTCTTGTGCAATTCCTAGATAATCGACAATTAAACCGCCTTCTTTTCCTTCGGTAAAAACACGATTTACCCTTGCTATGGCTTGCATCAGATTGTGTCCTCGCATGGGTTTGTCCACATACAAAGTATGTAAACAAGGAGCATCAAATCCTGTCAACCACATATCACGAACAATAACCAACTTTAAACTATCTGATGGATTTTTTAGTCGGTCGCCAATTGCTTTGCGTCTGACTTTGTTCCGAATGTGCGCTTGAAAGGCGAGTGTATCGCTGCTAGAACCAGTCATGATTACTTTTATTGTTCCTTTATCGTCATCCTCTGAATGCCACAAAGGGCGGATTTTAATAATTGCTTCGTATAAATCTACACAAATTCTACGGCTCATACATACGATCATAGCCTTACCATCCAAAACTGCATTTCTTTGTTCGAAGTGATAAACCAAGTCTTGCGCAATCTTTTCTATTCGATTTGGATTTCCAACAATAGCTTCTAATCGAGTCCATTTAGCACGCATTTGTTGTCGGTTGCTTAATTCCTCGCCTTCGGTCAGCTCCTCAAACTGTTCGTCAATCGTTACTCTTTCATCTTCTTCAAAATGCACTTTTGCCAATCGGCTTTCGTAGAAAATGGGAACTGTAGCTTTGTCTTTTACAGCTTGTTGAATATCGTAAATATCTACATAGTTTCCGAAAACGGCCTGAGTGTTTCGGTCGGTGCTTTCAATAGGCGTACCAGTAAACCCAATAAATGTAGCATTTGGTAGAGCATCGCGCATATATTTAGCAAAACCATCAATAAAATCGTACTGACTACGGTGCGCCTCGTCAGCTACAACTACAATGTTTTTACGCTCGCTTAACGCTTTTATTTCTGCACCTATGTATTCTGCGGCTGGTTCACTTACTGCGCCCGAATTTGTACTTTCGAGAATATCGGAATTAACAGGCATAAACTTTTGTATGGTAGTAAATACAATCCCTCCAGAAGCAACGGTTAAAAGTTTTCGCAAATGATTTCGATCTTCTGCTTTTTGTGGCTCTTGTCTAAGAAGTTGTTGACAATTGCTAAATGTTTCGTGTAATTGTTCATCCAAATCGTTACGGTCTGTAAGAATAACCAAGGTCGGATTTTCCATTCGTGGTTCCACAATCAGTTTTCCAGAATAGAAAACCATGCTTAAACTTTTACCACTTCCCTGAGTGTGCCAAATTACGCCACCTCTACGGTCTCCGTTAGTTGAGCTGGCAATAACCGTACTTTCTACTGCCTTGTTTACTGCATAATATTGGTGATAGGCAGCAACTTTTTTGAGTGTTTTGGTATCGTTTTTTTCAAAAACTATAAATTGCGAGATTAAATCCAACAAGGTATATTTGTTAAGCATCCCGAGGAACATTACTTCCATTTCGGGTTGTAAGTGGTCAGCAGTTGTTGTTCCGTCTTGAGTCTTCCAGCTCATAAACCGCCCAAAATCACTGGTCAGCGTTCCGCATTGCGCATCCCAACCATCGCTTACAATCAGAAGTTCGTTGTAAGTAAAGAGAGAAGGAATGGCTTGCTTGTAAGTTTGCAGTTGATTGTATGCAGATTTGATAGTGGCATTTTCATCGGCTGCATTTTTTAGTTCTATCACGACTAACGGCAAACCATTTACAAATAGTATAATATCGGGGCGTTTGTTCTGACTACCTTCGATTATGGTGAATTGGTTGACCGCTAAAAACTCGTTATTTTCTGGATTTTCAAAATCAACAATATATACTTTCTGCCCCCTAATGCCGTCAACCGTTCTCACTTCCACATCTACACCCTGTGTGAGGTATTTGTGGAATGTTTCGTTATTGATTAGGAGGTTAGGGCTATCGGTGCGGAGCACTTTCTTTAGGGCATCTTCTTTGGCATCCTGCCCAAGTGTAGGATTTAGTTTATCAATAGCATCACGCAAACGAGACGTAAGAATTACTTCGTTGTACTGCCTTTCGGGGTGCTCTCCATCGGGCGAAATATCTGTACCCAAAATATATTCGTAACCCAAACTTTCCAGGTACGAAAGAGCAATTTCTTCTATCTCGTTTTCTGTTATGCTGTTTTTCATCTGATTTTGCGAGGTTGAATTTATAATTATATCAATGCCGGATTTTACTCGTTTACATTGTAATTCATTTGTTCAAATTGATGCTTATTCATTTTATTTTCAATATTGCACATTATTGTAAATACAGTTTGAAAATAGTCAAAAGCATTTCGATCTGCATTTTCCCTCTGTAGATATTGTCCTAGTATAGAGGTCGGAATAGTTATTTCTTTTAGTGGAACAGGATTTTTAGTTTGCAAAGCAACTATTCCCTCCGAAATATCTCCCATAAACCCTCCGAATGTTGGTGGTAAATTTTTTAAAAATGGATCTGTCTGTGCATGCGAATATGGATTTCGAAATTTTTTCCTCAGTTCGTGCAAATTTTCTTTTTCACACTCAGTGAGTATTTCTAGCTTAAATGCATGATTTATATTATTGTAAAGTTTCTCTCCGTCATAAAGTTTTTGAGCCTCTTCTTCTTTCTCATTGAATCCTGTATCTCCGATATCTAATCCAGCTGTGTGCTTATTTATCAAAGCTACTTTCAATATTTTTTCTAATAAATGATTTGTAGTATAAATACTGGCATGGTTAAGCCCGAGTAATAAACAATTTAAGGCCTCATTTACTAAAAATGTTTGCTGGCAAAATAGGTAAAATTGAACATTATGAAATGATTCTAACTTACGCATATTTTGCGTAATACAGTTACTAAATAATTTTGCTTTTTCTATAATTTTTTGGTTATATTCTTCAGTCACTTTATTTGTTTTATACAGTTAAACACTTACTCAAAAGGTCAAATATCAATCCAAAATAAATCAAGTTAATTCATCAATTATGGTTCATACTTTAATTTTCCCACTCATCAACCTTGGCAATAAACTATCACGAGTTTGGGTGAGGGTTTGGATTTGATACTGATTTGAAAGGATCTTACTATATAATGGTTTTATTTGTTCTTCGAATTTATTAATTACACTTTCATGTGGTAAGACAATTTCCATCTCTTGAAATGTTTTTGTTGTAATTGTGTTAAATACAGTTCCATAAGAATATGCTTTCATCATCTCTATCATGTTTTCAACTAACAAAAAAAGAAAATAATCATTATTTAAATTGGATTTTAACCCATAATTTGATTGACTGATTGCCATTTCTTTTGACAAAATACAATAATTACCAACTGTACCTCTAGCAGAAATAATTGTTGAATATTTCGGAAGTAATTTAGCTGCGCTTTTTGAAATTCCTAATTCAGTGATAGCCTTCTCTGTTTCAATAACAAACTGGCTATTACTATTAGTTATATCCTTTGCTGAAATCCAGTTTATATTGCCATTCCAATATTTTGGAATATCAGTTTTTGGTGTACCCCCGCTTAATAAAGTTGCAATTTCTAAAACACTTCCCATTCTCCATCCCTTAGGCAGTCCATCCACCAACACCCCATCAAACCCTGGAAACTTAAAATCAACAAACCACTCTTTAAAAATAGCCTTTGCCATAGCTTCCAACGTTTGGTTCATTTGTAGATTTAGTTCTATTTTGTCGTCGAGCGAAGTGAGAATTTGGGCGATTTGAGTCTGGGCTGTTATGTCTTCTGGGATATTCCATTCAGATTTCGCAAGTTGTCTCCAGTCAGCTCTTGGCATGTGAGTTCCTGAGCTACCCGAATTTGCTATATTTGTAAATTCTTCTGAAGCAACTAGATAATAGAGATATGATTTGTCGATAATCTTTTTGTTCTTAATAACAAATATTTCAGTAGAGCAAACACCATCAAATTTCGGATTAAATACTTTTCTAAAATAGGGTCTTAATCTTCCATACAAAACATCTCCAGCATAAAATTTGAATTTATTGCTGATAACATCATTTGAACATCCAATACCATTTAGCCTCAAAGTTTGTTGCTCAATATGCTCTAATCCAATATATGGTTGTTCAATTCCATTTGAAACTACTTGTTCCTTTCTTTGCTCAGCAAGGTCTCCAAATTTATATGTTTTCCACTCATTCGGAACAGTGTCTTTTTTATAGAACAAAATACCATGTCTATCAATATGCTCAATAAGCGCAGGCGTATTTATAGTTTCGTAATTAATCACATCGAAGTCGTAAATAATTGGTAGTTCTTCGAGTTTGTGTTTTAGTTTCATAATGTCATCGAGCTTAATGTCGTTGCCTTTTAATGCTAAATCAACATCAGAACCTGGTTTTTCGGTACCCATTGCCCTGCTGCCAAAAACAATTACTTCCTCAATTTTTGAAATGGAGTGAAATACGTTTTTAATCAATTTATAGTCATTATCTTTTAGTCCGAATGGCATTTATTGTTCTGTTTCTTTGGCTAAACGTTTGTCTAAATCGTCTAATAAGTAATAATATTCTTCCTTTATTTTGTCGGCGACTTCAATAGCAGTTTCTACATCATAGGTATGATTTGCTAATGTGCGGTTGTCCCACATAGCCAACCATGCATCGCCATCAATAATATAACCGTCTTTAAAAGCTTGTCGGATAACAGGTTTAGGACCTTTGATATCTTCGTACCCTTTTGCTCCCAATAAATCTTGCAATGTCTTCCAAGCCAACTCAATGGTATATTCGAAACGCTGAATCAATCCTTCGCGTTCTAAATCGCTGTAACTTACCATGTCAACAGCTTTGTCGAGTTGCAATAATGCTCTCTGAAAATTGGCGTAACGTTGTCGCCAGCGAGTATCTGTACTCATAATTTATATCCTATTTTTTCAAGGTTATTTTTTATTTCATTGTCAAGTATAGCAGCCTTTTGCATCTGTTCTTTCAATGTTTGTGTCAGTTGTTTCATTTTGTCATCAAAACCAACTCCATCATCTTCTGCTTCTTTTAAGTCGATATATCGTCCAGGCGTTAGAATATAATTGTTTTTGCGTACATCTTCAATGGTTGCACTTTTACAAAAACCTGCAATGTCATTATAAATTGTTTTAGCATTCTTTTCTCTCCAATTATGATAAGTATTGGAGATAGTAGCAATGTCTTTTTCGCTTAACTCCTTTTGCTTACGACTAATCATCGTACCCAACTCGCGAGCATCAATAAACAGAATTTCGTTTGTTCGGTTTCTGAATTTTGTAGTTTCGGTCTTATTACGAGCCAAAAACCACAGACAAGCAGGTATTTGTGTGTTGTAAAAGAGTTGCGAAGGCAAAGCAACCATACAATCTACCAAATCGTTTTCGATTAATTCTTTGCGAATTTGTCCTTCGGTAGCAATCTCAGAACTCATACTGCCGTTTGCCAATACAATTCCTGCCGTTCCGTAAGGTGCTAATTTACTAATGAAATGTTGCAACCAAGCGTAATTCGCATTTCCATTTGGCGGTATTCCGTATTTCCATTTGTGTATCTCTGCTTTGTTTATATTGTAATCGCTCACATTAAAGGGCGGATTAGCAATCACATAATCCACTTTTAACTCTGGAAATTTGTCGTTCATCAAGGTGTCGCCCAACTCAATTTTTGCATCTATGCCACGTATGGCAAGGTTCATCTTTGCCAATTTGTAAGTGGTTGGGTTACTTTCCTGTCCGAAAATTGAAATCTTGCCTTTGCGATGCTCGTGCATTTCAATAAATTTCTCGCTTTGCACAAACATACCACCACTGCCGCAACAACCGTCGTAAACTCGTTTTTCTGGTTCTGGAGCAAGCATATCAACAAGGATTTTCACAATGCTCTGTGGTGTGTAAAACTGTCCGCCTTTTTTACCTTCGGCATCAGCAAACTGTCCCAAAAAGTATTCAAACACAAAACCCAACAAATCTTTTCCTTTACCGTTTCCGCCTTTACTCAAAGTGATTGAACCGATCAAGTCAATCAATTCTCCTAATCGTTGTTTGTCTAATGCTGGTCGGGCATAGTCTTTTGGCAAAACACCTTTCAACGAAGCATTGTCTTTTTCGATTGAATCCATTGCATCGTCAATGTCTTTACCAATTGTTGGTAATTTTGCTCTGCCTTGTAACCATTTCCAACGTGCAGAAGGTGGCACATAAAAAACACGCTCAGCGGTGTATTCGTCTTTATCTTCTGGGTCGGCTCCAGTTTCTGCTTTTTCTGCATCTAATTGTTGATAAAGGTCATCAAAAGCATCGGAGATATATTTAAGAAAAATCAAACCTAATACTACGTGTTTGTATTCAGCAGCATCCATATTGTTACGCAGTTTGTCAGCCGCTTGCCATAGGGTTTTTTCGAGTTCTAAATTGTCAGTCATTATACGTTTGCTATGAATAAATGAGAATAATTACAAAGATAGAATTTTTCAACTATGAAATGTCTTTGAGAGACTTAAATATACATTCTGTTTACTCAACTAAGCTTAATAAAACGGCTTAAATAGACCCTGACCTAAAATGGGGATTTCGACAGTTTTTGACAACTTATGACAATAAGTAAAAAGTACCAAATAAAAACAAAATTTCCCGAAGTCATAGTACTTCGGGAAATTGAAATGTAAGACCTACATGTATTTACAGTTTAGCTTTTGCCTGTTCAAGATAAGTATAGAGGGTAGCCAAATCATCAATATTAAGCCACATAAAACTTTTGTTATCATATTTTTCAAGCTTTAGATAGGTTGACCAAGTGTTTTTACTCTTGAAACAGCCACCTTCAAATCCGCCGCGACTTCGATAATATACTTCGGTGTAGTTAGTTGGTGCAGTAGGAAAAACCTTGTCCTGCATTATCTTGATTGATTTCATTAAGCCATCTACTTCATCAGGGTCAAGTAAGGCAGTTTTAGTATCGGTAGAATAACTCGAAACATATTCGTACTCAAATTTCAGAGCAGATTGTTTGTTATTTGAAATAAGGTCGGTGAAATATACAACCATAATCTTACATTTCTTTAAGACCCCAATATCGACAAATTCTTTTTGCATAAGTGTTCCAGCTTTTGCTGAAAATACTTCTGCATTACTTAACTCTTTTTCCTTTGTTTGATCCTGCGCATTTGCTGAAAAGCACAAAAACAAAACAAGAACTGAATAGATTAGTTTTTTCATACTGTTACTTTTTTAAGTGATTTATTAGGTAGATAAATAAAGCACAAAGAAACAGTTGTGTTTTGACAGTTTATGTCAATGAGGAAATAAATACAAATAAAAAAGAACTTTCCCAAAGTAAAAAACTTTGGGAAAGTAGAACCACTGGGGATGTTTTTTATGTTTAAATCCTATGCTGCAAATTCATACCAGTCATTAGGTGTTTTTCTATCAAGAGCCCTGCCTCTACCATCCATACTAATCGTGATTACTGGTTCTTCAAGATAGTCTATCCATAATGGGCAGTTAAATTGCGATTCCTTGTCGGAATTTATAACCTCAGGCTTCCAGTATTCGTTAATACTCCAAAACAAAAATATTGGACACTGCCGTCGTATTTATTCCTCTGCAAAATAATCGCTGTCTAGTTTTTTCAATTCGTAAATTTGCTGTGTTGTGCAACCAAGATTATAGTCAATCATTAGTTGAGCTAACAGACTTCCATCAATTAAAACAATTTTTGTTTCGTTTTTAGGCGTATAATCTAATGCATCTTTTGTGAAAGATGAAGTTGTTATGAAAATTCCTTTTTTAGCGCCTTGTCCAGCTAGTGCTCCAACAAATTTTTGAATCTCTGGACGTCCTACAACATTTCCATTTTTCCATCGCTTAGCTTGGATATAAATTGTATCTAATCCTAGCTTATCTTCTTTAATTATCCCATCTATACCTTCATCGCCACTCTTCCCTAGTGCTTTTCCAGCATCTGAAATTGAACCTCCATATCCCATTTTCACTAAAAGCTCAACAACTAGCTTTTCGAAAAAAGCAGGAGAAAGGTCTAAGATCTTACTTAAAAGATCTGATGCTAAAGATTTTCTTATCTTCTGAAATGATTGTTCTATATTCTCTTCAGGCGTATTTTCATTATCACTTACATCAATTATATCGTTCTCAAATTCACCATCGCTTCGTGAAAAGTTCTGAAATTCTAAAAATTCGGGAAATTGTCTTAAGTATTTATTATCAATCGATGTAAGATTTTCAGCTAATGTTTGCTTTCCTCGCTCTGTTATAATAAATGTTGCTCTTTTTGGAGAGTCTAAAAGGCAAGCCTTTTTAAGATAAGCTTTTGCCCAACCTACACGATTATCGAATATTGCTTGTTTACCACTTGCTAAAAAAATTCTTTTCTCTTCTTCAGATAATTTGAATTCAGACGCTAATTTCTCAATTATATCTCTGTATTTATGTTCTTTACCATCAGAAATTAGTTTGAGTAATGGCAACATTAAGGTTTGATAATCTGGTATCATAATTGTTTAAATTTCTTTAACATAGACTTAAATACAAATATAGGTAGTTTGACTAAAAGTATAACCTCGTATAATATGTTTTTAATTTCAATAAACATTGTTTAACTTAGTGTAAGTCAATCTCAGATTCAATTTCATAAACTTTATATCATGAAAAAACTTGTATTACTTTCTTTGATTGTTTTGATGTCGGTTCCGATGTTTGCTCAGGAGAACGCGTCGAGCGAAAAAACAAGAGATAGCTTCTTGTATGCCGAAATTTTAGGCTATACAAAATTCCTTAGTACTAAGGTTAATGTAACAATAGACTTTGGTCAAAACACAAAACTGTTCGAAGATACTAGACTAAGAGATGAGAATGGCAAGGTGGTAAATTTCAACTCAATGGTGGATGCAATGAACTGGATGGGAGCACAAGGATGGGAATTTGTTCAAGCATATACTATAACCGAGAATGATCAAAATGTTTACCATTGGTTGTTGAAGTTAAATCTAAAATATCTCACACCAGAACAGGTTCAAGAGATAACATCTAAGTTTAAGACCAAGAGGAGTAAATAGTTAAAAATAAAAAAGAGGGTGACTAAAAAGTAAGTCACTCTCTTTTTTTTATCCAGCAA
>JASDTB010000058.1:13148-17889 GCA_041441455.1 Bacteroidales bacterium | reverse complement strand
AGTTATACTTTATTCTGGCAGATTGGGGGGATCTGCAGGAAATTGTATAACAACCTCTATATCAAGCACTAAAATATTGTTGTCTTTTCCGTTTCATATTCCCCCTTTAAATAAATTCGTAGTGCTTATTTTAATGCACAATCCCAATCCTCTTATAATTCTTATACGCAGTTCTTATAAAAATACATAGATAAACATAAGAATATTAGACCTGTATAGTGTATGATAAATTGTAAGAATCTTCTAAAACATAATCCAGATAACCATTTCGAAAAAGAAAATCTTTATTACCTTTGCGACCTTTTAATATAAAATGATTACGAGCTTAATGAATAGAATTAAATTACTGGCGGTGATGTGTTTTACTGCTGGGCTGACGGTATTGCCGGGTACGGCACAATCACAAGAGGCAAAGGTTGAAAAGCCACAGGAGAATAAACCTGTATATAAGTTTGGTGGCATGATCGATTTTAAGGTTTATACAGACAGTTATAAATCGAGAACCTACAGGAATGATCTGATCTACTTTTTCCCTTTGGCTCCAAAATACAACGCGGCAGGAGAGGATCTGAACAAAGTTTCAACTCTCAATATGTCGATTTTTTCGAGCAGACTCAATTTCTCGGTCTCAAATTTCAAATTCTTAAATGCCGAAGCTAACGCCTACGTAGAGGGCGACTTTCTTGGAGCAAATGAGGCAGGTCTGCAAATGTTTTCTATGCGTCACATCTATCTTAATCTTAAATGGGGCAATAATGCACTCCTTCTTGGACAGACAAACCATCCTGTCTATATAGACGAAGTCTCTCCAAATACAATTGCTTTTGCGGCTGGTCTACCTTACTACTTTTTAAATCGCGCTCCACAAATTCGCTACACAAGGAAGATTAACGATCAGTTCAGCGTTACCGCGGCAGCTGTTGTATTCTCTCTGCACAACACTGTTGGTCCTGTAAATTCACAAACAACAGCGATGATGCCAGATATGCAGGTGCAGTTGAAATATGGGGCTAACTCTCCACTTTTTATTGGTTTGAATGCAGGTTATAAGCTGTTGAAACCTCGTCAGACAGATGCGGCTGGAACAATGATTGATAAGACAGTTGGTTCGTACAACGTCAGTGCTTTTGCAAAAGCTACCACCAAAGCGGGATATACATTCAAATTATGGGGAATTTACGGGGAGAATTTGACAATGCTGCTCTTTCCCGGTGGATATGGTAAGTTATTGCAAGATAATGCATCAGGTGATTACGACTATTCAAATATCCGCACATTTTCTTCTTGGGCAGACTTTGAGACTCCAATTCTGGCAAACCGCTGGAGAGCTGGAATCTTTGCTGCTTATCAAAAAAATCTTGGTTCATCTAAAGAGTTAGATCTAACAAAGGATGCATCTGGTAACTTCTCTTATGGATTTTTCCGCGATGCTGAGATATCTTGGTTTTCAAAAATAGCACCAAGGGTTGAATTTATTGCAGATAAAAAACTTATCTTTGCTTTAGAGTACGCTCTTTCTCACTCACAGTGGTCGAAATCGTACGACAAAAAGTTTCAGCCAGTGGATCTATACCCGACTCAGCACAACCACAGGGTAGAGTTAATGGCTAGATTTGTTTTCTAGTTGTCTGATAAATAAACAGAATGAGTATAGACATAAAAAAATCGGATGTCGCGTGGAATGTTGCCGCTTCGGTGATGCGCCTGGCATCCGGTTTCATTATGTTGCCTATTATAATCAATAGACTCTCTGCCGAAGATGTTGGATTATGGACAACAGTCTTTATAGCTCTTAATTCGTCAATAATTCTTCTAGATTTTGGCTTTTTTACTACCTTTTCTCGAAATATAACATATATCTTCTCAGGAGCGAAGGAGCTAAAAGGGGAGGGGCTGGGAGAGATGGATCCAGATGGGAAAATCTCTTATCCTCTGCTTAAAGGAACTTTGAATGCAATGAAGGTCTACTACAGAACAATTGCGATTCTTTTGGCCCTTTTGTTTGCATCTGTAGGATATATCTATATAGAGAAGATTCTCATAGGGTACAGTGGTGATGGTGTTCTGACAAGAGTTGCATGGTATAGCTACTGTGCTCTTCTCTGTTATCAGTTCTATACCTATTTCTTTGACGCAATTTTAATGGGGCGTGGGTTTGTTCGTAGATCGAGACAAATAATTGTCTTGTCGCAATGTATCCATATCATTGTTGGCTCAATACTTCTCTTTTCGGGCTTTGGAATCATCTCTCTTGTTATAAGCCAGACGCTATCTACTCTTGTGAATAAAGAGTTGGCTAGGAGATCATTTTTTGATCGTGAGATTAAAGAGAATTTGAAGAGATCTACTTCGGAGTCTTGGAAACGGATTTTGGGAATTATGTGGAAAACTGCCTATAAATCAGGTATGTCGAGTGCTGCATGGACGATGTCCAACAAGATGCTACCGCTGATTGCTCCTTTGTTTATTCCTCTTGCTCTTACCTCTTCTTACGGTTTAAGTAAAACAGTTGTGGATATAACTTACTCGATGTCTGTCATTTGGTTTATGACATACTATCCAAAGCTTACGCAGGTTAGTTTTTGTCAGAATGATTTAGAGGTGAAACGGCTGTATGTAAAGTCGCAGTTTATGATAATAGGAGTTGTTTTGCTTTGTGCCGCTGGAGCGTTGATTGTTGGGGATTTTGCGCTTTCGATTCTTAAGAAAGGGAGCACATTTCTTGATACTCCAATATTCGCGATATTCTTCTTGTCTGCTATGTTTGATGCCTTTACTTACATCTCAACTCAAGTCTTGCTGAGCAAGAACAAGGTTCCATACTATAAAGCTCAGATTTTTTCAGCCATAGCTGTTGTTTTGGTGCTCTATATGGTATTGAGATTTGTGAGCAGCGATATCGCTGTTTTAGTGGTTGTCCCATTTGCAATTCAACTACTTTGGAACCATTGGTATTGGTTTGCCAAAGTAGTCAAAATGTTAAATGTGAGATTTGTCGACTATTATAAATTTATCAAGTCGATAAATTGATCTCTATTTATGTCTTTAAAATGATCTCTATTTATTTCTGAGAATCTCAGTTTTTACTTTTAGACCTCTATAATCGGTATTATTGATTTCGTTTGCAAAGAATCCTGCAGCACGATTAGAGATTGAAATAAAAGTAATGTCACGTCTCATATCGATCTTTCCAACCGCATTCTTTCCAACACCAATAGTTGAAGCCATTCTTATCAAGTGACGAGGAGTGATGTTGTGTTTCATACCCAGATTAATCTTAATCCAGCTATAACCCTTTTCACTTCTAGATGGGAGTTGTTCGCGTTGCTGATCGTTCGATCTTCTTGCACCCTCCTCTTCTCTGATATTTAAATCTGGAGCGTGGCGATAATAGTCTAAGAATCTGTTGAATTCAATCGATAATACCTTTTGAATAATCTCCTCCTTACTAATGTCTTTCCACTTATCGTTGATCAAATCAATATATTCAGAGATCTCATTTTTTACCTGTACCTTTTCGATAGATTGAATCAAGTGAAGAAGTTGTTTCGAACACACTTCGCTACCAGTTGGGATCTTAGCTTTTGCAAATGGTTTGCCGATAAGCTTTTCAATCTTCTTAATTTTATGTTGCTCTTTGCTGTTGATGATAGCTACAGAGACTCCGTTCTTATCTGCTCTACCTGTACGTCCGCTGCGGTGAGTATAGATCTCTGCCTCGTCGGGAAGGTTGTAGTTGATTACATGTGTTAAATCGTTCACATCAATTCCTCTTGCTGCAACGTCTGTTGCTACTAAGATGCTAAGAGTTTTGTGTTTGAATCGACTCATAACTTGGTCTCTCTGTCCTTGAGATAGGTCGCCATGTAGTGCGTCTGCATTGTAACCATCTTTTACCAACCAATCAGCAACCTCTTGGGTCTCTTGTCTGGTACGGCAGAAAACGATTCCGTATATATCAGGATTGTAGTCAGCAATTCTTTTTAAAGCATTGTAGCGATCTTTTGCATGTACAACGAAATAGTAGTGTTTAACGTTATTAGAACCAGAGTTTCTAACACCCACAGTCACGATTTCGTGTCTCTTCATGTAGTGCTTAGCGATTCCTTCAACTTCTAGAGGAAGTGTTGCCGAAAATAGAAGAGTTCTTCTCTCTTCTGGACTTCTTCCTAAGATTGCATCCAATTCGTCTTTGAAACCCATGTTTAGCATTTCGTCTGCTTCATCGAGCACTAAATTCGAAATACTGTCGATATTTGCTGCGCCTCTGTTCAGAAGGTCAACCATTCTACCTGGAGTTGCAACAATAATATGGGCACCTTTTTTCAGTAGTCTGACTTGGGCATCTATGCTTGCCCCACCATAGACAGGAACAATATTGATTCCCTCATAGTATTTCGCATACCTCTTGAGGTCATCTGTGATTTGCCTGCAAAGCTCTCTCGTTGGGCTGAGAATTAAAGCTTGCGGATAGTTTTTGGAGGTATCAAGTGTTTGTAGCACCGGAAGTCCGAATGCTGCTGTTTTACCTGTTCCTGTCTGCGCTAGGCAGACAATGTCTCCGTTTTCTGTTAATAGTCTTGGGATGATTGTTTCCTGTACCTGTGTGGGTTTTTCGAAACCCAATTCGCTTATTGCCTTTAAAATTTTGTTGTTAAGACCAAGATCCTGAAATGAAATCGACATGTATCTGTTTTATATGAAGAGGAAGATAATTTAAAAATGATTGAGGAAGATGAGG
>JASDTB010000058.1:0-13138 GCA_041441455.1 Bacteroidales bacterium | reverse complement strand
TTATATGAAGAGGCAAAGGTATGTTAAAAAAACCATAACATGCAATTTTTTATTCTGCAGCTTCGTACCCCGAATCAAATCCTTTTTTAAATTCCTCCCAATTAGCAATTACAGAGATTGTTGCAATAAGAATAAGAACAAGTGCTATAGCACTAAACAAATGTTTTTTGTTGATTGTTTTCATAATGTAGCCTCTTAAATTTAGTTTGTTTTGAAGTTTACATGGGCGAAGGTATTTGATGAACTAAGTTAAGGGGTGCCATATCGTAAAATAGTTAACTTTGTACTGTGATTTTTTATTTAGAAATAGAAAATAATTCTAGAAAATATGAGTAAGGTCAAAAATATAGGTGTGTTTGGAAGACGGAATTCTGGGAAAAGTTCTCTTATTAACACCATTTGTGGTCAGGATATTGCGATTGTTTCCGACACTCCAGGAACCACAACAGATCCTGTTAAGAAGAGGATGGAGATCTTTGGAATTGGTCCAGTAAATTTTATAGACACTGCTGGGATAGATGATGAGGGAGAGCTTGGGCAACAGCGAGTTGCTAGAACAAAGAGAGTTATCAGTCAAATTGATCTAGCATTATTGCTGTTCACCGATAATACTTTTGAAAAGTTTGAAAAAGATTTAGTCTCAAAATTTATAAAGGAGGAGATCCCTTTTATATTGATTCATAACCAATCGGATATTATCTCTTTAGATGTTGCCAAAGCCGATGAGCTTAGAGAGAGGTATAAATCTGATCTTCTGGAGTTCTCTTGTTCGATGTTAAATGATGAAGACCAAGAGAGAGCAGTCGCTGAACTGACATCTTTAATCGTTAAAAACCTAAACAGCTCTGCAATTCTTGAAAAGGGGATGTTTGAGGATCTGGTTATCGCTGGTGACCTTGTAGTTCTTGTATGCCCAATAGATAGCGAAGCTCCTGAGGGAAGACTTATTTTGCCGCAGGTGAATGCAATCCGAGATCTATTAGATAGAAATTGTATTCCAGTGGTAGTGCAGCCTTCGGAATTAAAGTGTTTTCTTGAACGATCTTCGATTTTACCTAAATTGGTAGTGACAGATAGTCAGGCTTTTGATAAGGTCTCCGAAATAGTTCCAAAAGAGATTCCTCTCACAGGGTTCAGTGTGATTCTTGCAAGATGTAAGGGTGATTTTGAGAGCTATCTCAAAGGTACACCAGCGATTGATACTCTTAAAAATGGCGATAGGGTTTTAGTTTTGGAATCTTGCTCCCACCATTCAACTTGTGATGATATTGGTCGTGTAAAACTGCCCCGTTTGCTTAAAAAAAGGACTGGAGTAAATCTTGAGTTTGATGTTGTTGCAGGATTAGATGAGATTCCGATGTCTATTGATAACTATTCGATTGTAATACAATGTGGTGGATGTATGATTACCCACCGTCAGCTCCATAATCGTCTCAAACCTGCTATTACTGCTGGCATTCCTGTCTCCAATTATGGTATGTCTCTGGCTTACTGTATGGGTATCTACGAAAGAGCAGTAAAGATTTTTATTTCAAAATAGGTTGTTAAATGGAAAATAAATTAGATAAACATAAATTCGAAAACTTAGACAAAGTGTCACTTGTGGGTTGGTTGAGGGAGAAGGATCAAGATTTGATTCAGATGCTCCATCAAAAGGCTTATGAGGTAAAAGTGGCTAACATTGGGAATAAGGTCTTTTTGCGTGGCTTAATCGAACTCTCTAATAAGTGTGTCAAAAATTGTCTCTATTGCGGAATCAGATGTGCCAATACTTTGGTTGATAGATATGAATTGACAGATGATCAGGTACTTGAAGCTGCCGATTTTGCTTTGTACTCAAGATATGGATCGCTTGTACTTCAAGCTGGTGAGAGAGTTGATTCTGCTTTTAGGAAAAGGGTAACATCATTGGTAAAAGAGATAAAACGTAGGACAGACAATCGTCTTGGTATTACTTTATCGTTAGGTGAGCAGCCAGAGGAGGTCTATCGTGAATGGTTTGATGCTGGTGCTCATAGATATCTTTTAAGAATAGAGTCTTCTAATCCTGATATCTACTCAAAAATTCATCCGAACGATTCTCTACACTCATTTGAGACCCGTCTAAACTCTCTAGAGGCTTTGAAAAGAATTGGTTACCAGACAGGAACAGGTGTTATGATTGGTCTGCCTGGTCAGACAGAGGAGAATTTAGCTGACGATCTTCTGTTTTTCAAATCATTTGGTGTGCATATGGTGGGAATGGGGCCATATCTTAAACATTCAGACACTCCATTGGGGCTTACTAGTGCTGGTACATCTTCGATGGAGATGCCTTTAAAGATGATCTCTTTACTGAGACTTTTGATGCCTAAGATCAATATTGCTTCGACAACTGCTTTGCAGGTAATTGATCCTTTTGGTCGGGAGATGGGTATTATGGCTGGTGCTAATATCATCATGCCAAATATGACCATAAGTGAGGTGAGAACCAATTATCAGATTTACGAAAACAAGCCGGGAGTTAAAGATGATGCAACTGTTTCGAAGTCTAAACTTGAGCAGAATCTTGCTTCGAAGGGAATTGAGATAGGATGGGATGAATGGGGAGATTCCAGAGCCTTTAAGGAGAGTTCTAAATCAATCTGAATCGATTTACTCTTTTTCAGTTTATTGACTTACTCGCGACCACTCAAGAAGAATTTCAGACTCTCTTTCATTGACCGAAGAGCCTGGTCGTAAGATGGTGAATGAAAACGGAGGCATCTCTCCAGAATTTATAACTGCTGTAAATTTTGAAATCAAAACGGAATCAGAGCTACCTATTTTGTAGTTCTGATTCCGTTTTAATGAGTCTTTGATTGTATTGAGAGATATTTCAAGTCGTTTGATATCAAATTTATCGGTATGTTTGCCAGCATGGCATTTCATACATCCTGAATTTTTTAAGATCGCTTTTGCTTGTTGGTCTAATGTCATTGTGTCTGTTGGTTCGTGATCTATAACACGAAAAGTCAACAAGATCACAGAAGTTAAGATTACTAAACCAGTTAGCGACTTGTAATATCTGTTCATAGAATTATATTTTGTTCTCTGCTGCCTTTTTTAGAACTATCTCAATGTTCTTTGTAATGGCATTTGCAGAGATGGTTGCTCCAGTATAGCTGTCTGCACTTGCTTTTTTTGAGGCTGCCTCGTTGAATTTTAATCCATTCCAACTGTTGAAGTAGTTTTGTCTCTCTAATTTTCTAATGTATCCTGCAGTCTCCCAGTTGCTTAATAGCGCGATTTTCTGAATCACTTTTTGTGGATCTAGAACGATAATCACTGGAGTAGTGTTGTGGTATCCTTTAATCCCCTCAGAGTATGGTTTGCTTGAAAGTGTGTAGCCTAGTATCTTTTTTCCTGAGTCTACGATCTTGAACCATACATTATTAACCTTCTCTACAGCCACTGCACTCGGATACACTGTCTGAATCACCTCTAATCCCGAAACCTCTCTGTAAACCGGCTTCACCTCTTTGTTACCTTGACCAAACATCTGTACGAATACGAAGATAGCAATAAATGATAATAAAACTTTTTTCATCTTTAAATTTTTAATACTGTTTAAATGTAGACAATAAATGTGCCTGAGGGTTTATTTCCAGGGCACAAATTTATGTTTTTTTCAACAATCACTTAATTTTTTAGTGGGAATTATATAAAAAAGCAGACTAATCTTGAGACTAGTCTGCCTTTTGGAACTATTTAAAGAATAGTATTGGCTATTTGTATTCTTTGATTGCTGCTTGTGCTGCTGCAAGTCTTGCGATTGGAACGCGGAATGGAGAACATGAAACATAGTTCATTCCGATTCTATGGCAGAACTCTACAGATTCTGGATCACCACCGTGCTCACCGCAGATACCAATTTTTAGTTTGGCATTTGTGCTACGACCACCTTTGATACCCATCTCAACAAGTTTACCAACTGTATTTTGATCTAGAGTTTGGAATGGATCAGCAGGAAGAATCTTCTTACCTAGGTAATCACCCATGAAAGCTCCGATATCGTCACGAGAGAAACCGAAAGTCATCTGAGTTAGGTCATTTGTACCGAATGAGAAGAATTGAGCTGTTTGAGCCATTTCGTCAGCGATGATAGCTGCTCTAGGAATCTCGATCATAGTACCATATAGGTAAGAGATCTTAAGACCGCTCTTTCTTTCAGCTTCTGCGTGAACTCTGTCGCAAATAACTTTTTGGTTGTCAAGTTCTTTAACTGTTACAGTTACAGGAACCATGATCTCTGGTTGTGGTTCGAAGCCCTCTTTCATCAACTCAACAGTTGCATCGAAGATAGCTCTGAATTGCATTTCAGAAATTTCTGGATATGTGATACCAAGACGAACACCACGGTGACCCATCATAGGGTTAACTTCGTGAAGTGACTCGCCACGTTTTTGGATCTCTTCTAAAGTGATGTTCAAAGATTCAGCAAGTTCGCGTTGTTTCTCAGTTGTTTGAGGAACGAACTCATGCAAAGGTGGGTCAAGAAGACGGAATGTAACAGGTTTGCCGTTCATTACCTTCATTGTACCTTTAACTGCCTCTTTTACGTATGGCTCTAGTTCGCTAAGTGCATTTACTCTCTCTGCCTCAGATTTCGAAAGAATCATCTTACGAAGTTTAGAAAGTGGCATTTCTGAGTTAGCACCATAGAACATGTGCTCGATACGGAATAGACCAATACCTTCAGCTCCGAAGTTGATTGCATTTTGTGCATCTTCTGGAGTGTCAGCATTTGTACGAACACCTAGAACTCTATATTTGTCAACAATCTTCATGTACTCAACAAAGCGTGGGTTTTCAGAAGCGTCCATAGTGTCAATAGCACAGTCGTAAACGAAACCTTTGCTACCATTTAAGCTGAACCAATCTCCCTCGTTGTAGTTCTTTCCATTGATTGTAAGAACTTTTGCATGAACATTTAGGTGAACTGCGTCGCAACCTACGATACAGCATTTACCCCAACCACGAGCTACAAGAGCAGCGTGAGAAGTCATACCACCACGAGCAGTCAATAGACCGTCAGCAGCACGCATACCTTCTACGTCTTCTGGATTTGTCTCTTCGCGAACAAGGATAACTTTTTTACCTTTTGCATTCCATTCAACAGCATCTTCTGCAGTGAAAACGATTTGTCCAACTGATCCACCAGGACCTGCAGGAAGACCTTTTGCTATTACAGTAGCTGCTTTTTCAGACTTAGGATCGAGGATTGGGTGAAGAAGTTCGTCTAACTGGATAGGATTAACTCTCATCACTGCTGTCTTCTCATCGATAAGACCTTCGTGAAGCATATCCATAGCCATGTTAAGAGCAGCAACACCTGTTCTCTTACCTACGCGGCACTGAAGCATCCAAAGTTTACCATCTTGAATGGTGAACTCGATATCTTGCATATCGCGGAAGTGTTTTTCAAGTCTCTTTTGGATCTCGTCAAGCTCTTTGTAAACTACAGGCATTGCAGTTTCTAGAGATGGAAGATGTTTATTTTGATCGTTTTTAGTAGCTTCATTAAGCGGATTTGGAGTGCGGATACCTGCTACAACGTCTTCACCTTGAGCATTGATCAACCACTCGCCATAGAATTTACCTTCGCCAGTTGCAGGGTTACGTGAGAAAGCTACTCCTGTTGCAGAGTTGTCACCCATGTTACCAAACACCATTGCTTGTACGTTTACAGCTGTTCCCCACTCATCTGGGATATTTTCGATACGACGGTACGAAATTGCTCTCTTACCATTCCATGATTTGAATACTGCGCCAATACCACCCCAAAGTTGCTCAATTGCATCGTCTGGGAAAGGTTTGCCTAATACCTCTTTAACTCTTACTTTGAAAGCTTCGCAAAGTTCGATAAGGTCTTCAGCTGTAAGGTCTGTATCGCTCTTGTAGCCTTTTTTAGACTTCACATCGTGAAGCATTCTGTCTAGCTGTACGCGGATACCTTTTCCCTCTTCTGGCTCGATGCCTTCTGCTTTTTCCATTACAACATCAGAGTACATCATGATGAGACGACGGTATGCATCGTACACAAAACGTGGGTTACCTGTCTTTTTAACCAAGCCAGGAATAGTTGCTGAGCAAAGACCGATGTTAAGAACTGTCTCCATCATACCAGGCATAGAGCTTCTTGCACCAGAACGGCAAGAGATGAGAAGTGGATTCTCGCTGTCACCGAACTTCATGTTCATTACCTCTTCGGTTTTAGCAATAGCTGCTTTAACCTCGTCGAACAATGGAGCTGGATACTCGCAGTTGTTTTTGTAGTATTCAACGCAACAATCAGTAGTGATTGTAAAACCGGCAGGGACAGGAATTCCCAGCATGCACATCTCGGCAAGGTTAGCACCTTTTCCGCCGAGCAAATTCTTCATTGAGCCGTCTCCGTCAGCAGTTTTGCCGCCAAAGAAGTAAACTCTCTTAATTTCTGACATAAATTTTATAATGTTGTTGGTTTATATTGCAATATTTATAGGGGGTGCAAATATAATAAAAAAATCTTATAAAAGCTTGCCTGCAAGCTCAGACAATTCGCTACGTTCGCCACGAATTAGGTTGATGTGTGCAAAGATCTCTTGGCCATATAGTTTCTCCCCTAAGTGAGTAAGTCCGTTGGAGTGAATATCGAGGTATGGAGAGTCGATTTGGTGGATGTCTCCGGTGAAGACGAGTTTGGTGCCTTCACCTGCTCGAGTGATAATTGTCTTCACTTCGTGTGGAGTCAGATTTTGTGCCTCATCGACAATAAAGAAGACATTAGATAGACTTCGGCCGCGGATGTATGCAAGAGGGGAGATGAGTAGCTTTTCGTTTTTCAACATCTCCTCGATTCTCACTGCCTCGCGACTGGTTGATTTGAAACATTTTTTAATGACAGCAAGATTGTCATACAGTGGGAGCATGTATGGACCTAGTTTCTCTTTGATATCTCCAGGCAGGAATCCCATATCTTGGTTTTGCAATGGAATAACGGGGCGGGAGAGGAGTATTTGGTCGTATTGTTGCTCTTGTGCTAATGCTGCAGCAAGTGCAAGGATCGTCTTTCCTGTTCCTGCTGTACCAGTAAGGGAGACTAGCTTTATCTCCGGATTCAACAGTGCATCGATTGCAAATGTCTGCTCTTCGTTGCGTGGTTCTATTCCGTATGCGTTGATTCTTTTGACTCCGACTAGACTTTTTGTTGTGTGATTGTATCTTGCAAGGGCTTGGGAGTTGTTTTTGCCGTTTTTGAGAATGTAGAGTTGGTTGCACGGAGGTGTTTTGAGTTTCAACTCATTGATTGAGACTCCATTCTCGTCGTAAAACATTCTGTCTACCTGATTTTGAGGCATATCTTTGATTACAATCACCTCTTTTTTAATGTTCTCTACTCTCTCTTCTTTAATCTTATCGGTGAGATAATCTTGTGCAAAGAGGTGAAGTGCTTTCGCCTTCATTCTCAGATTTACATCTTTTGTAACCAACGCTACAATCCTTTCGGGATTATTGTCTTTTACCCATTGAGTTGTCGCAAGTATTCTATGATCCTGAGTGTCTTCGAAAAACGATTCCAACATCTTTTGAGGGAATGGTTTTCCAAGTTCTATCTTAAGAGTCCCTTTACCTTTTCCCAGACTTACCCCTTTGTCGAACAGTCTGTTGTCTGTTATTTTATCCATCTCTCTCACAAACTCTCTCGCATTGAAGTTTATAGCCTCATTCCCCTTCTTGAATTTGTCCAACTCTTCGAGCACAGCAATTGGAATTACGATGTCGTTTTCCTGAAAATTATAAATAGCGCGGAAATCGTGCAAAATAACATTTGTATCCAACACGAAAATTTTAGGTAGTTTAGCCATGATTATACAAGTTTATGATTCAGTAAATATAACTAATCTTTTCATCACTAAACTCAAAAACTACACCAAAACTCAACTTTATTGGTTGTTCAACAGCCAGTTTTTAGCATTGATGAACATCTCGATCCATGGTGTGATTTCGTCATTTGGTCTTTCAGGAGCGTAGTAAGCCCAGTTGTAAGGTCTTAAACATCTTTCTGGGTGAGGCATCATCGCTAGGTGACGACCATCATTGCTACATACGCCTGCAATTCCTTCTGGCGATCCATTTGGATTAGCTGGGTAGTCGTTGTAGTTGTATCTCACAGCAACATTGTATTTGTCGATAGATTGAGGGAATGTGAACTTACCTTCACCGTGAGCTACCCAAATACCAAGTTTGCTTCCCTCTAAGGTCGAAAGCATGATTGAAGGAGATTTTTCAATAGAGACACCTACGAAGGCACTCTCGTATTTATGGCTATTATTGTGAACCATTTTTGGTGAGATCTCTCTGTTGTCTGGAGTTACAAAGCCAAGCTCTGCCATTAATTGACAACCGTTACAAACACCAAGACTCATTGTGTCTTTACGTGAATAGAACTTCTCTATTGCGCTCTTTGCCTTTTCGTTGTACAAGAAAGCACCAGCCCAACCTTTTGCAGAGCCCAAGGTGTCTGCATTAGAGAATCCTCCAACAAAGACTATAATTCTCACATCCTCAAGAGTCTCCCTGCCGCTAATCAAGTCGGTCATATGCACATCTTTAACTTTGAAGCCAGCTAGGTGAAGTGCCCAAGCCATCTCTCTATCGCCATTTGACCCCTTCTCGCGAATAATTGCTGCAACTGGAGTATTTGAACTATCTAATGAATAATCAGATAACTTTCCTTTGAAATTTGCTGGGAAGTCGTAGAATAGTGGTTGTTTAGAGAAATTTTCAAACCTTTCGGTCGCTAATTTTTCACCAACTTGACGAATGTCAAATAGATATGATGTGCGGAACCAAAGTTCACGATATTGGTCTATATCGAATGAGTAGTTAGATTTGAAGTTCTTGATCTCCAATGTTCTTTCAGATGAGTAAGTTCCAATCTGATATAATTTAACTCCAAACTCTTTAGCAATTGAGCTTACATTATCGACATCTTTACGGTTGATTTGCAAAACAACACCTGGCATCTCTGAGAAAAGTACCCTTACTGAATCCTTTTCGCCTAGAGAGGTAAGGTCTGCAACGATTCCTCCCTTAGTGCTTGGATAGCACATCTCCATTAGAGCAGTAACCAGACCGCCTGCAGAGATATCGTGACCTGCAAGAACCAATTTATTTTCGACCATCTTTTGAACAGCCTCAAAACACTCAACGAAATAATTGCCATTTTTAACGTCTACAGACTCATTTCCAAGTTGATTGGTCACTTGTGCAAAGGCAGAACCGCCAAGTGCAAATGTGTCGGAGTCAATAAAATCGAATGGGATGTATGTGATGACAGAATCTTCTATATGTTTTAGATCGGGACGAACAATTTTATAGACATCTTTGCATTGAGCAACAGTTGAGACGATTAAAGTACCAGGAGAGAGCACCTTTTCGCCATCTGGATACTTTTGTGTCATTGACATAGAGTCTTTTCCTGTTGGAATGTTGATCCCTAGTTCAATCGCAAAATCACTAGCCGCTTTTACTGCTTTGTAGAGACGAGCATCTTCGCCTAGGTTACGGCAAGGCCACATCCAGTTTGCAGAGAGGGAGACCCCTTTGATTCCATCTTCAACTGGAGCCCAGACAAGATTTGTCAATGACTCAGCAATTGCCAGACGGCTTCCAGCTTCGGGATTGATGATGGCAGCAGCAGGAGCGTGGCCGATTGAGGTTGCTATTCCCTCTTTGTCGATATAACTAATAGCTGTTGCTCCCAGGTTGTTCAATGGAAGTTGAATCTCTCCAGTTGTCTGCTGACAAGCAACCAGTCCGCTGACAGATCTGTCGACCTTATTCGTGAGCCAATCTTTACAAGCAACAGACTCAAGCTGCATCACCTGCTCCAAATAATACTCAACATCATCAACATCATATTCTAAAGGATCAAGTCTGTCTTTAACCGATCTGTCCTCCATAATTGTCTTAGGAGCAGAGCCAAACATATCTTCGAGTTTGAGATCAATTGGCTTTTCACCATTCTGCTTATTCTCAAGAGTAAAATTGCCCTTACCTGTTGTCTCTCCAATTACGTACATTGGAGCTCTTTCGCGCTCTGCAATCTCTTTTAGCTCTTGCACATCCTCTTGCTTCATAACAAGCCCCATTCTCTCTTGACTTTCGTTTCCGATAATCTCTTTTGCAGATAGAGTAGGGTCGCCTACAGGCAATTTGCTAATGTCGATGTCACCTCCGGTCTCCTCAACAAGTTCGGATAGACAGTTTAGGTGTCCACCAGCACCATGGTCGTGGACAGAGATGATTGTGTTTTTATCACCTTCAGCAAGAGTTCTCAGAGCGTTGTATACTCTCTTTTGCATCTCTGGATTCGATCTCTGAATAGCATTCAGCTCGATTGAGTTGTCGAATTCTCCAGTTGCAACTGAAGAAACTGCACCGCCGCCCATTCCAATACGGTAGTTGTCTCCACCAAGAAGAACAACTTTGTCTCCAATACCTGGCTTATCTTTTAACGAATATTTCTTCTTTGCAAAACCAATACCTCCTGCGAGCATGATTACTTTGTCGAAACCAAAGTTTTTATAGTTTTCTGCGTGCTCAAAAGTTAGTAAACTACCGCAGATAAGTGCTTGTCCGAATTTGTTTCCAAAATCACTTGCCCCGTTAGATGCTTTAGTCAGAATCTCTTGAGGTGTTTGGTATAACCAATCTCTCTCTGGAGTGTTCTCCCAATCGCGACCTTCAACATCGAATCTTGGATATGAGGTCATATAGACCGCTGTCCCTGCAACAGGAAACGAACCCTTACCTCCAGCGATTCTGTCGCGAATCTCTCCACCGCTACCAGTCGCTGCTCCGTTGAAAGGCTCCACTGTCGTTGGGAAGTTATGCGTCTCCGCTTTTAGAGAGATTACCGTCTCCTCCTCTTTTGTAACAAAGAAGTCTGGCTTATTTCCGCTTTGCGGATAGAACATATTAACTGTCGGACCTTGTACAAAGGCGCAGTTGTCTTTATAAGCAGAGACGATTCTATTTGGATTCTCTTGGGATGTCTTTTTGATGAGTTTGAAGAGACTTGACTCCATCTCAACTCCGTCAATTATGAAGGTTCCGTTGAAAATTTTATGGCGGCAGTGCTCCGAGTTAACTTGCGAAAAGCCAAAAAGCTCGCCATCGGTGAGAGGTCTGCCCAATTTTTTGCTTAGCTCCTCCAAGTAGGCGATCTCCTCGCTGTTTAGTGCTAACCCCTCCTTTTCGTTGTAGGCTGCGATGTCTGTAATCTCCAAAACTGGCTCTGGCTCTCTGTTGATCGTAAAGATCTCTTGATCGAGCCCTTTGTAGACGCGTTGAAGCATTTTATCGTGCTCAGCGACTTCACTCTCAACCTCAAAGAACTCTTCAATTCTCTCTATTCCAGAGATATTCATATTTTGAGTAATCTCCACGGCAGTTGTACTCCATGGGGTGATCATCTCTTTTCTTGGGCCAATGAAGATGCCTTGAACAGACTTGCTGTCAATCATTTCTGCATTGCCGAAGAGCCATTTTAAGGCGTCAGTTTCACTTGTTTGTAATTGTTTACAAATTTTAACGGCCAGAACAGGCCCTTGGTCTGCACGAAAGAAAAGAATCATAATTTCAGCTAAAATTTGCCCGCAAAAATAGCCCTTTTTAATGAATAATTGAATAAAATGACCAAATTTGTATAAAAATTAACAATATGGCAGAGATGGATTTATATGACAGCGAATTAGAGTTTATTTTTAGCCAATTTCCATCATATCAGAAGGTTGGTAAGGTTGCATACAAGCCAGGGCTCGAAGGAATGGAGGAGTTCGACAAGCTGCTTGGTCACCCTCATAAGAGGTTTTACACCATTCACATAGCTGGTACAAACGGAAAGGGTTCGGTCTCTCATATGCTTGCTTCGGTTTTAATGAAATCGGGGCTGAGAGTTGGCCTATATACCTCTCCACATTTGGTTGATTTCCGCGAAAGAATCAAGATTAACGGCGAAATGGTGTCGAAAGAGTATGTTTTGGAGTTCATTCAAAAGTGGAAGCCATATTTTCTTGAGAAGAGACCATCGTTTTTCGAGATCACTACTGGAATGGCTTTTGATTATTTTGCAAAAAGTGGGGTCGATATTGCAGTTATCGAGACCGGTCTTGGTGGGAGGCTTGACTCTACGAATGTAATTAATCCTTTGTTGAGTGTTATTACAAACATTGGGTTGGACCATTGTGAGCATTTGGGATACACTTTGGGGGACATTGCTCGTGAAAAGGCTGGGATCATTAAAAAAGACACGCCTGTGGTGATTGGTGAGGCGCTTCCGTCAACAAAAAAGATCTTTAAACTGAGGGCTAGTGAGTGTAACTCTAAGATCGTTTTTGCCCAAGACTATCTATTTCATGATGTAAAAGCAAGTGATTATAATCTCGATTTAAAAGGGGAGTATCAGGATCAAAACGTAAGAACTGTTTTGACAGCTCTTGCGCTCATTTCGGAAAACAGTAAGTTTTTGAGGCTGGCTTCATCGGGTTGGAGTGATGATAACATCAGAGCAGGGCTATCTTGTGCAGCTAAGTGTACTGGTTTACGCGGTCGTTGGGAGATGCTTTCGGCAGATCCAAAAGTTATCTGTGATACAGGTCATAACTCTCACGGTTTAAAAGTTGTTTTTTCGCAATTGAGGAAAGAGAAGTTCGATAGACTTTTTATTCTGTTGGGTTTTGTGGCAGAAAAGGATTTAGAAAAGATTGTTGGCTTACTTCCAAAACAGGCTTATTATTTGATAACCAAAGCAAATATCTCTAGGGCTCTCGATTCCGATGAGCTATTTGAAAAGTGTAAATCTGTTGGCTTAGAGGGTGAGATCAGATCGTCTGTCGAAGATGGAATTAAATACTTCTATTCAATCAAGAGAGAGGGAGATATGCTTTTCATCGGGGGTAGTACATTTATAGTTGCTGAGGCTATTCAATATTTTGAAAAAATGTAAAAAAAAATTTTGGAAGTCAAAAAATGCGCTTATCTTTGCACTCCCAAACACAAAAAAGGGGTTTGTTTAAGGGAGCATAGCTCAGTTGGTTTAGAGCATCTGCCTTACAAGCAGAGGGTCGGG
>JASDTB010000057.1:5472-18336 GCA_041441455.1 Bacteroidales bacterium | reverse complement strand
AAGCTTTGGAATACTACAAACGAGTTGTAGAGGAGAACCCAATGTCGCAAGAGGCACAAGATGCTTTGGCAGGAATGGAAAATATCTACCAGGACATTGAAAAGATTCAAGAGTATTTAGCTTATCTCGACAAGATTGGTATGTCTTCGCTCAAGAGCGCTTCGGAAAAGGAGATAATGCTCTTTAATGCTGCCGAAAAACAATATGTAAATGGTAATTATGCTTCTGCAGCAACATCTCTTCTTGAATTTGTCCAAAACTATCCTCAAGGTTCGAAAACTACTCATGCATATTTCTACCTTGGAGAAAGTTACTCTAAACTTGGAAAACCAGAGGCAGCAATGGATGCTTACTCTAAGGTAATGGAGAGAAGAGACGGCTCATTCACAGAACTTGCAACTCTTCACTATGCCCAATTGTCATATCAAATCGAAAATTACAAACAGGCATATAAAGCATATTCTTCTCTCTCATTAATTGCTGTTCTCGATAATAATAAGACCGAGGCTGCAATGGGTAAGATGAACTCTCTGTTTATGGATAAACAATACGACCAAGCATTGATTGAGGCCAAAAAAGCTTCGGCGTATGCAATCAACGACAACCAGAAACTACGTGTAAAATACATCACTGCTCTTTCAAATTACATGACAGGCAATAGAACAGAAGCTCTCCCTATCTTGAAAGATCTTGCAAAAAACACAGGGACACCTGAAGGTGCTGAGAGCTCGTATCTTCTTATTGCTAACTCATTCGACAATGGTGACTTTGCTTCGGTTGAGAGACTTGTTTATGCCTTCTCAGACACAAAAACTCCTCATACCTACTGGTTGGCAAAAAGCTTTATTCTACTTGGGGATACTTACGCCGAAAAAGAGGAGTGGGCACAAGCTAGAGCAACTTATAACAGCATCCTTGACTCCTATAAATCTAAAAAGGGTGACGATATCGTTGAACAAATTAGGCTAAGACTCAAAAAAATCAAATCTAAATAACAATCTGCCGATATGAGAAACATTATAAAATCAACCATTTTACTATCAGTTACACTGGTAATCTCTGCCAATTCTTTCGGACAGAACAAAATAGATCCAACATTAGAGGTTAAAAGAGACTTTGATGTAAAGTTGCAAGATGTAACCAAAAGTAAACTGAACACCTACATTGCTGACTCTTTAAAAAGCTTCAATCTAAATATACAATATTCGATCTTCAACAAACCCTATAAAGATTTGTATGAATTTTCGCCACTACCATCTGCCCAAATAGAGAAGCCAGGAAAACAACAATATCCATTTTTATATACCGATCTAGGATTTAATTTTCCAACAAATCCTCATTTGAAAATCATGTTGTCGCCTCGACTTTCGAGCAATTTATCTCTTCTTCTGTTTGCCGATCACGATTCATATTTAAGCGATCTTAAGTTGATGAAGGAGGACGGAGAAAAGACTTCGATGTCTGAGACAAAAATTGCAGGTCAAAGCATGAAAAACAAGATCGGTGCTAAGTTTGGAATTCATTGGAAAAAGGGAGAGTTCCTCTTTGATTTTGGCTACAAAAGAGACTTTTTTACCTATTACGGAATGAATGATGGCGTCTATCCAGACGGAGTCACTCCCGAAAAGATTAAAGATTTTAGATTTATGAGAGACTCTCTTTCTCATCAATACGATAACGTATTTTCGGGATTGAGGATAAGATCTGTAAACCCAGACCCCAACTCATTCTACTACGATGTTTCTGCAAAAATCAGCACTCTTAACGATAAACCTTCGCTAATGAAGGCTATTTACAGAGATCCATTCAACGAGAATTTATTGAATATCTCGGCTGTTGTAGGACCTGATTTTGCTTTTCATCATAAATTTTATGTCGGCCTTTCATTTACAGCTGCCAATACAATTGGAAAGAACGAAATGGATAGAGGAAATATCGAAGTCTATCCGCATTACAAGCTAAATTACAAAATTTTAGACCTAGAAGCAGGAATAAAAATCAACCACTCATACTCTCCAGACAAAAAAAGCACCGATTTTTATGTAAAGACATTGGCTACTGTAGAGCTTGTGCAAAAAAATCTTTGGGTGTATGCAAAACTCGATGGAGGAAACGAATTCAGAACCTATCACGAATTAATTGCTATCAATCCATATCTTGCACCCGATATTGACATTAAAAACACAAATGTCCCATTATCGGCTCAGTTTGGACTAAAGGGTCAGTATAAAGACCGGTTTGCAGCACATATCTATGCACTCTACACGAATTACAAAGACAATTACTTTTTCTACAATACTCCAATCGGTTTCAATTCACTGATGAGGGTAGATTATGTCGATCAAAACAGATTTACCGCTGGAGCCGAACTATCCTTTAAATCAGAAGATATCCAGTCGGGAATCAACATCAAGTATCACAATTATACTCAGCCAAATACACAGATGCCAGCATATAACAAAAGCCCTTTCGAAATCAATGGTTTCGCACGTTATAACTGGCGCGAAAGAATTGTCTTTTCGGCAGATTTATTACACAGAGCTAAGTCTCCTGCCCTATTTGTAAACTCACTCCCAGGCACTGCTACGTACGTTGGAGCATTTACAAAAATTGATTTAGAGGCGCTCTACTCATATGATAAAAACCTCTCATTTTATGTCAGAGCAAACAATATCCTCAATTCAAAAGAGCAATATTTTCTGTATTACAGACAAATGGGAATGAATTTTGGAGTAGGAGTCACTTTAAAATTCTAATTTTCAACAACATGACTAATCGGGCGGTGAATAAATTTTTCATCGCCCGATTAGGTTTTTAAGACACTTTTCATTAACTTTGTCATCTTTAAAACAGATAGGACAAAGATGAAGGAAAACGAATCCAATACAGCCAGCGGACAATATTCCGCAGATAGTATTCAGGTACTGGAAGGATTAGAGGCGGTTCGCAAACGCCCGTCAATGTATATTGGTGATGTAGGCAACAGAGGTCTTCACCATTTAGTGTACGAAGTAGTTGACAACTCAATCGATGAGGCTCTTGCCGGATATTGCACCGACATACAGGTATTCATTAACGAAGACAATTCAATAACTGTCGAAGACAATGGTCGTGGTATCCCTACCGGTATTCACGAGAAAGAGGGAAGATCGGCTCTGGAGGTAGTTCTTACAGTTCTTCACGCAGGTGGTAAGTTCAGCAAAGACTCATACAAAGTCTCTGGCGGTCTCCATGGCGTTGGGGTTTCCTGCGTTAACGCATTATCAATTCACCTAAAAGCAGAGATTCATCGCGAAGGCAAATGCTTCGTTCAAGAATATTCAAAAGGTGTTCCTCAATATCCAGTAAAAGTTGTTGGCGATTCTGACAGAACCGGAACAATCATTACTTTCAAACCGGATTCTGAGATCTTTACAATGGGAACTGAGTATAATTACGAAATTCTCGCTGCTAGATTAAGAGAACTAGCATTTTTGAATAAAAATGTAAAATTAGCTCTCACCGACAAAAGAGTTGTGGATTCAGAAGAGGGAACACAAAGAAGCGAGACTTTTCATTCTGAGTTAGGTCTACTTGAATTTGTACAATATCTCGATGGAACTCGCGATAAATTAACTGAAAAGCCAATCTATTTAGAGACCGACAAAACTGGTATTCCAATTGAAATTGCAATGCAATACAATAGTGGCTTCTCAGAAAACATTCACTCTTACGTAAATAATATCAACACCATAGAGGGAGGTACTCACCTCTCAGGCTTCCGCAGGGGACTTACAACTACCCTTAAGAATTTTGCCGACAAAAATGGTCTACTTTCGAAACTCAAATTTGAGATTGATGCTGCTGACTTCAGAGAGGGTCTTACAGCAATTATCTCTGTAAAAGTCGCAGAACCTCAGTTCGAAGGTCAGACAAAGACTAAACTTGGGAACTCAGAGGTAACAGCTGCCGTTTCACAGGCAACTTCTGCAGCTCTTGAGAACTATTTAGAGGAGAATCCAAAAGACGCTAAAAACATTGTAGATAAGGTAATTCTAGCTGCAACAGCTCGTCACGCTGCGAGAAAAGCTAGAGAGCTTGTTCAACGTAAAACTGTGATGTCTGGTTCGGGACTTCCTGGCAAACTGGCAGACTGTTCAGACCGCGATCCTGCAAAATGCGAAATCTTCCTTGTTGAGGGGGATTCAGCGGGTGGAACAGCTAAAACAGGCCGCGACCGTTCATTCCAGGCGATTCTTCCGTTGAGAGGTAAGATTCTGAACGTAGAAAAGGCGATGGAACACAAAGTGTTTGAGAGTGAAGAGATCAGAAACATTTATACAGCTCTTGGTGTTACAATCGGAACAGAAGAAGACAGCAAAGCTCTGAATATCACAAAACTTCGCTATCACAAGATTGTAATTATGACCGATGCCGACGTCGATGGTAGTCACATTGCAACGCTAATTCTTACATTCTTCTTCCGCTTTATGCAGGATTTGATTAAGAATGGATATGTTTATATTGCTACTCCTCCACTCTATTTAGTTAAAAAAGGGAAGCAAGAGACATATTGCTGGACCGACGAAGAGAGAAAGCAAGCTATCGAAACAATAGGAAAAGGCAAAGAGTCGGGAGTACATGTTCAACGTTACAAAGGTCTTGGAGAGATGAACGCTGTTCAGCTTTGGGATACAACAATGAACCCTGAAACAAGAATTTTAAGACAAGTAAGTATAGATAACGCTGCCGAAGCCGACAGAATCTTCTCTATGCTGATGGGAGACGAAGTTCCTCCTCGCAGAGAGTTCATAGAAGCTCACGCAAAATACGCTAATATTGATGCATAGAAATTTGTTCAAACCATTAATAATTGTCGGAACCTCTTTGCTTCTCGCAGGAGGTTCATTTGCCGATTTACAGGCGAGAGTAAAGACGATTATTATGGATCCACCCAAATCTCTACCGGTCCTAGAGCCGGTTCCAAGGCCAGATATAGTCTTTGTAATTGACTCATTAAGGCCAAAACTCAACAAAAACATAACTCCAATTGTCGATTTTATCCGCGATATTGAGTTTTCGGACATGCCCGAAGAGTATGATATCTGGAGCGACTCTCAGATTAATCCATATAAAGTTGATCTGAAGGATATGAAAGACACAGTAAAACTGGATCTTTCTGGCTATGTTCCACCAATTACAAAGCATGTAACCTCTGATTTTGGGTTCAGAAGATGGCGTTTTCACTATGGAATCGACCTAAAGGTAGAAAAGGGCGATAGTGTATTGTGCGCATTCGACGGCACAGTTCGCTTAACAAGAAGAGATAGAAGAGGATACGGATATTTTGTTTTGGTAAGACACTTCAATGGACTAGAGACTCTTTATGGTCACTTAGCAAGAATAACCGTTAATCCAGGAGACACAATCAAAGCAGGAGTTCCAGTTGGATTAGGAGGAAATACTGGTCGATCAACAGGCTACCATCTTCACTTCGAATTAAGATATCTCGGTAATCCGTTGAATCCAAACGACCTTATCGATTTTCAAAGTTGCTGCACAAAAAACAATATTCTTCAATTAAACGCATCTCACTTCTCCTATAAAAAAGAGATTGATAAAATCAGATTCTGGAAAGTCAGAAGAGGTGACACATTAGGAAGAATCGCAAAGAGAACTGGAGTTTCAATCTCTAAGTTATGTAAAATCAATGGCATCAAGAGATCAACAAAATTAAGAGTAGGTAGAAATTTAAGATACACATAAACAATAAACATAATATGGATATTTTCGAAAGAATCGCCAAGGATGAAGGCGGTCCGCTAGGACAGTACAGAAAGAAAGCTCACGGATATTATATGTTCCCAAAACTAGAGGGACAAATTCAGCCGATGATGACTTTCAATGGCAAACAAGTACTTGCTTGGACTTTCAACAACTATCTCGGACTAGCTAACCATCCGGAAGTTAGAAAGGCTGATGCCGACGCTACTGCAAAATGGGGTCTAGGTTATCCTATGGGAGCCAGAATGATGTCAGGTCATACAACCCAGCACGAGCAACTTGAAAAAGAGCTTGCAGAGTTCGAACTTAAAGAGGATGCATACCTTTTCAACTTTGGTTATCAAGGAATGGTATCAACTATTGATGCTCTTGTAAACAGACACGATATAATCGTTTATGATTCAGAAGCTCACGCTTGTATTATGGATGGCGTAAGACTTCATATGGGTCAAAGAATTGTATACCCTCACAATGATATTGAGAAATGCGAAAAGGCACTTCAAAGAGCAACCAAACTTGTTGCTGAGACCGGTGGTGGTATTCTACTTATCACCGAAGGTGTTTATGGCATGACTGGAGATCTTGGAATTCTTGACAAAATTGTTGAGCTTAAGAAGAAATACAAATTCCGTATCTTAATTGATGATGCTCATGGTTTTGGTGTAATGGGAGACAATGGCCGTGGTACTTCTGAGTATTACAATGTTATGGATGAAATTGATCTATACTTTGGTGCTTTCGCTAAGTCTATGGCAGCAGTAGGTGGCTTTATTGCAGGTCCAAAAGATATCATCAACTATTTGAGATACAACCTTCGTTCACAAATCTATGCTAAGTCGCTTCCAATGCCTTTAGTTGAAGGATGTTTGAAGAGACTTGATATGATCCGTACAATGCCAGAACTTCGTGAAAAACTTTGGACAATTACCAGAGCTCTTCAAGTTGGTCTTCGCGAAAGAGGTTTCAATATTGGTAAAGCAGAAGCTTGTGTTACTCCTATTTTCTTGGAAGGTAACATTGCTGAAGCGACCAATATCTTGATTGACTTAAGAGAGAATCATGGTATTTTCTGCTCGGTAGTAGTTTATCCAGTAGTGCCTAAAGGTGTGATTATGTTTAGAATCATCCCTACAGCTATGCACTCTTTAGAAAACGTTGAATATACTCTTAACGCATTCTCTAAGATTCAAGAAAACTTGAAAAAAGGTCTTTACAAAGGCGAAGAGATTGTAGATAAAGCAGTTGAATAATCAAAATGTTAAAAGATAAAGTTGTAATTATTACAGGAGCAAGTTCTGGAATTGGTCTTGCCGCTGCAAAAGAGTTTGCCTCTCACGGTTGTAAAGTTGTGATGGCAGCAAGAAGGCTTGAACTTCTTCAAGAGACAGAAAAATTGATTTCGACAACAACTGAGGTTTTGTCTGTCAAGTGTGATGTTTCAATTGAAGAGGATTGTAAAGCACTGATAGAAGCAACGGTAGCTAAATTTGGAAGAATTGACATTCTTATAAACAACGCTGGAATCTCAATGAGAGCGATGTTCAGGGATCTTGATCTATCTGTGATCAAACAACTTATGGATGTAAATTTCTGGGGCACGGTATATTGTACAAAATATGCCTTGCCCTGGTTATTATCATCAAAAGGATCAGTAACTGGAGTTATCTCTATTGCTGGTTACAAAGGGCTTCCTGCAAGAACAGGATACTCTTCATCAAAATTTGCAGTATATGGATTTCTAGACACATTAAGGATTGAGCATCTCCATGATGGTCTTCATGTTATGGTCTTTGCTCCTGGCTTTACTGCTTCCAATATTCGCCAAGTTGCACTTACTGCCGATGGTTCTAAACAAGGCGAAACTCCTCGCGACGAAAACAAGATGATGACTGCGGAGGAGTGTGCTAAGCATTTATCGAAAGGTATTATAAAAAGAAAAGCCGAAGTTATACTTACGACTCAAGGAAAGCTTGTTGTTTGGATCAATAAATTTTTCCCACGTCTTGTGGACAGGCTTGAATACAACTTTATGAAAAAGGAGCCTAACTCTCCTCTTAAATAGCGTCGTTAATATTATCAGCAATTTTCTGTAGTAAAACCTTCCTTGCTTCGCGGCTTGCCCATGCAATATGCGGAGTGAAAATAATCTTTTCTGGATTCTTCAAATTCAAGAAAGGGTGATCGGCAGGAACAGGTTCTTTTTCAAAAACATCCATTGCAGCTCCCGCAATTAAATCAAAATCAAGAGCTTTGGCAAGGTCGCTTTCATTAATAATTCCACCTCTACCCATATTTATGATATAACCATCTGTCTTCATTAACTTTAACTCATCTAGAGTGATCAGATTTTTTGTCCTTTCATTCAAAGGTGCATGAATAGTAATGATATCAGACTTAGTTAATAGTTCATCTAATGTAACTGCTGGATACTGTTTGCAATGAGGAACACCACTTGTAGGATAGTATGATATCTTCATCCCAAAGACTTCTGCTATTTGAGCTACACGTTGCCCAATTGTACCCATTCCAATAATTCCAAGGCTCTTACCTTTTAATTCGAAGAAAGATCTATCTGTATTTGTGAAGTGTCTGCTTTTAGAATACTCACCACTTTTTACTAGAGAATCGAAGAAAGAGGAGTGATTAACTAAATTCAACATATGTGAAAATGTAATCTGAGCAACACTTTCTGTAGAGTATCCAGAAACATTTTTCACAGGTACTCCCTTAGAATCTGCGTACTTTACATCGATATTATTGGTACCAGTCGCAGCCACACAGATTAGTTTTAATGATGGCGCAGCATCAATTTCGGACTTTCCAAGTACTACCTTATTAACGATAATTACTTGAGCATCCGCTACTCTTTCGATAATCTGTTCGGGTGATGTATGAGGATAACAAACTAAATTACCCAAACCCTCTAATTGTGAAAAAGAGACATCTTTTCCAAGTGTCTCCGCATCTAAAAAAACTATTTTCATATCTGGTGCCCAGAACAAGACTCGAACTTGCACACCGTAACCGGCACTACCCCCTCAAAGTAGCGTGTCTACCAATTTCACCATCTGGGCTTGGGAGCGCAAAGATAAGAGGTTTTTTTTCTTAAAAGAAATTTTTTTCGAGATTTTTTTCTCTATTTTTTTAGTAACTTAGCCTGAAATATAGACATAAAATATAGGAGATGAACGAGAATTTCAAGAAACTAGTATCTTCATCAGAAGATCTTGAGGACATTGCTAACTTACTGACCGACAGCACAGAACTAAAAGCCGATATAGCTAAGTTTGCTAAAGAGCCGCACGACTCTGTTTTTGCAGGAGAAAGAAACAGAATTCAAATGAATTTCAACAAGAAAGGAGATACAATCTATCTGTTGGGTGATTACAAAAATTGTGATGACGACAATAGTTCTGTAATGGAAATCCTCTACGAAGCTATTGAGCAAAAGATGATAACAAGTGCGCACGTTATGAGCGGTAAAGGTCTGTTTTGGGGTTTGATAGAGGCGTGTTCGGTAAATAAACTAGGCTTTGATATCACAGGTGATGCAGAAATAAGCGACAAAGAGTTCCTGTTTAATGACAAAAACTCTGCTATTTTAATTAGTGTCAATGGTGAATCGGAAGGTAAATTTGTTGACTTTATCTATAATAATGGCGCAGAGCTTACACTTTTGGGACACGTTACAAGAGGTGAAATCAGAATGGATGATATCTCATTCGGATTTATTAAAGATTATATTGGTTAATGACTTCAGCTCCCGATCTTAAAAAAGACCGTGCCACAATTTCGGGCATGTTCAACAGCATTGCCTCAAAATACGATCTGTTAAACAGAGTGTTATCTTTTGGAACTGATGTTGTTTGGAGGAAAATATTGATTAAAAAAGTAGTCAAGTCTTCTCCAGAGAGCATTTTAGACTTAGCATGTGGAACAGGTGATCTCACAATATCCTTTGCTAAAAAGGGTTATAGAGTTTATGGTGCAGATATTGCCGAAAAGATGATTGATGTTGCCAAAAGAAAATGGAGACAAAACTGGGGAAAAGGTCCTGATTACTATATTGCTTCGGCAGAAAACCTGCCTTTTGAGGATGACTCTTTTGATGTTGTAACGATCTCCTTTGGGATTAGAAACTTCGATCATCGTGAGCAGTGCGAGAGAGAGATAGCAAGAGTTCTTAAGAGGAGTGGAATGCTAGTTGTCTTAGAATTTGCAACACCGCGAAACTATCTATGGGGAAAGATTTATCGATTCTACTTCCACAACATTCTTCCAGTCTTAGGCAGACTTGTTTCAAAAGATAGTAGTGCTTACAGTTACTTACCTGCTTCTGTAGACTCATTCCCTCAATACGAAGAATTTTGTAAAGAGCTAGAAAATAACGGATTTAACAACGCAACATACAAACCTCTTTCGGGAGGAATTTCGGTTTTATATATTGCTAAAAAGACTTGATTTATGAGTTTTCTTGAGATTTTGTCGGTGATTCTCTATGTTATTTATCTTTTGCTGGCTTTTTATGCTGCAGCAAATATTATTTACAGAAAGTTAGATCCCGTAAAGTCTCTATCATGGGTAGTGGTAATCTTTGCACTTCCATATATTGGTCTTTTTCTTTATACTTTTCTTGGTCAAAATTTCAGAAAGATTAAGATCTATAACCGAAAAGGGGTTAGAGACGAAAGGGTTAGAAGACTAATCTCTAATGCTCAATTAAAAAGCTTTATCTCTGAACCCTCTTCCCTGCCCGAAGAGTTAAAAGGCTTTAGAAAACTAATTTTTCTAAATCTGCAAGGTAACAAGAGTGTTCTAGGTCTAAATAAAAAAGTTGAGATCTATTTCTCGGGAAGAGAGGCTTTGGATGCTATGTATAACAGCATCAACGAAGCTAAAAGCCACATCCATCTTCAGTCATATATAATTGAAGATGATACAGTTGGAAATATGTTTAAAGAGTTACTAATCAGTAAAGCCAAAAGTGGCGTTGAGGTTAGATTAATCTATGATGATGTTGGGTGCTGGTCTCTCAAGAAGACCTTCTTACTTCCGATGCAAGAGGCAGGAATTGAACTACTTAAATTTGCTCCAGTGCGAATAATGACTCCTACTTCTAAGGTAAATTATAGAAACCACCGTAAAATTCTTGTTGTAGATGGGTTGTATGGTTTTATTGGAGGAGTTAATATTGCCGACCGATACTACAATGGCGGGAATTTCCCTGAGTGGAGAGATACTCACATAAAAATTACTGGAGAATCAGTTGCTGCAATGCAATCAAGCTTTTTGCTTGACAGATACTTTATTATCAACAGGCAGTTCAATAAACGGAAAAGATATTTCCCAATTAACCCATCAAAAAATATCAGAATTGAGGGTGATTATCATATCTACTCTCAGATTATTACATCTGGTCCCGACAGCGACTGGGCAAGTATTATGCAATGTTATCTCTCGGCAATCACTAGTGCAAAGAGGCATATTTATATCATCACCCCTTATTTTACGCCAAATGAGACAATCCTGAATGCAATCAAAGTCGCATCATTGAGTGGAGTGGAGGTTAGCTTAATGCTCCCAGAGAAATCGGACTCGAAGGTTGCATATTGGAGTTCAATGTCATACGCAACAGAGCTCCTCGATGCAGGTGTAAAAGTCTATTTATTCCGAAAAGGATTTAACCATTCAAAAGTAATATCTATTGATGGGGAGTTTTGTATCATTGGCTCAGCAAACTTGGATAATAGAAGTTTGGAGCACAATTTCGAAATCACATCGATAATTTATAATTCGAATTGCGCGCAAATTGTAGAAAATCAATTCCGTAAAGATATCGAAAGATGCCGAAGCCTTGCAGGCTCAAAGTGGGCAAAAAGAAGCGTTGGAAAACAGATCAAAGAGGGTTTGGCCAGACTATTAAGTCCTCTCTTATAAATACATAAAGAACTTAATTACGCTTTAAAATGTGAATATAAAATATGAACATGTTAAACTTTCCATTAGATAATCCAGTAGTGATCTTTACAGTCATTCTGTTTATCATACTTTTTGCACCAATTCTGCTCAATAAAATCAGAATACCCAGTCTTATTGGGTTAATTATAGCAGGAGCATTAATAGGCCCCAATGGATTTAATCTAATTCTTAGAGATAGCTCAATCACCCTTTTTGGTACTGTAGGCCTACTCTATATTATGTTTTTAGCTGGTCTTGAAATTGATTTGGCAGAGTTTCGCAAAAACAGCGTAAAAAGCTTTGTATTTGGAATGTATACATTTTGGATTCCGATGATAATCGGGACAACAGTTGGTTTTTATGTATTAGGATTTAGTTATGTAACAGCAATATTACTCGCAAGCATGTTTGCATCACACACACTACTAACCTATCCTATTATTAGCAAATTTGGAGTAACTAAGAATCGAGCCGTAAACATTACTATCGGGGGCACAATGATAACAGATACACTTGCTCTTTTAGTGTTAGCCGCTATTGCAGGAATGTCAACAGGCAAGGCAGATAATGGTTTTTGGATCAGACTAATAATCTCAGTAATTATCTTTGGTGCAGTTGTGTTTTTTGGATTTCCTATTATAGCTCGTTGGTTCTTTAAACGCTTTAGCGAGAGCATCCTGCAGTTCATTTTTGTATTAGGCATGGTCTTTTTAGCAGGCTTTCTTGCGCAACTTGCCGGTATTGAAGCGATTATCGGAGCGTTCTTAGCTGGATTAACCCTTAACAGACTTATTCCTGAGACCTCTCCATTAATGAATCGTGTTCAATTTGTCGGAAATGCTCTTTTCATCCCATTCTTTTTAATTGGTGTGGGAATGTTAATAGATTATAGAGTCTTTTTCGAGGGTTGGGAGACCATTAAGGTAGCGATTATTATGACTGTGGTAGCTCTTGTTGCCAAATTTTTAGCAGCATGGTTCACACAAAAAACTTATAAATTTTCAACTGACGAAAGGAGATTAATCTTCGGATTAAGTAACTCTCAAGCAGCGGCAACACTTGCAGCAGTACTTGTTGGTTATAATATTATTTTGGGACAAGATCCATATGGTGAACCGATTAGACTTCTAAACGAAAGTGTAC
>JASDTB010000057.1:0-5462 GCA_041441455.1 Bacteroidales bacterium | reverse complement strand
ATATCCTCTTTTGTGACTCAAAAAGGTGCGAGAAATATCGCTTTGGATGAAGCTTCGGAGGAAAAAGTGTCAATAAGTGAAACCGAAGGTGCAGAGAAGATATTGATTGCAGTAAGCAATAATGCGAATGCAGACGAATTAATCAATTTAAGTTTAGCAGTAAAAAGCAGGAAGTTGACAGATAATCTCTATGGACTGCATATAATTGAAGATAGTTATCCTGACAATAATTCCGATAAAAAAGCAAAAAAACTGCTTGAACAAGCTGCATCAAATGCATCTGCCGTTGACAATTACCTGCACCAAATAATCAGATACGATATCAATCCATTAAATGGTATTGTTAATGTAATCAGAGAGTATAAAATTACTGATCTGATCCTAGGTCTGCATGAGCACAAGGATATTTCAAGCTCATTTTTAGGAAATTTTACAGAGGGTATTCTTTCTAAATGCAATACTACCACATTGATTTACAAACCTCACCAACCACTCTCTACAATTAAACGCCACCTTGTAGTTGTCCCTCCAAAAGCAGAGAAGGAGGATGGGTTTCCATTTTGGGTAAGCAGACTATGGAGCATGAGCAGAAATACTGGAATCCCTGTTGTAATATATTCATCTTTAAGCACTAGAAACATCCTAGGCGACTTGGTAAAAAAACACCCTGCAGAAGTTTCTTTCAAAGAGTTGAGCGACTGGAACGATTTTCTAATATTAAGCAGAGACATTAAGAGTGATGATAATTTAATCGCAATCATGAGTAGACCTGATATGCCATCATATCAGGAGGCGATGCAAAAAGTACCATTTTATCTCAATAAATACTTTACTTCAAATAGTTTTATGCTTGTGTACCCAGTTCAAAAAATCTACTCTGTAGAGATGAAACCTGCCTCTTTAATAAGCTAATAATTACTTTATTGATAGATTGTATGTGTGTTGGCTCATAACGGGTACAACATTGGTGAACTGGCCAGAAGTGAGAATAGCATCAAAAACCTCTACATGAAGAATTTCACCCGTCTCGCGGACTATATGGTGGAGATAACAAGCCCTGGATTATTGCCTCCGTCAATCGACTACTCTGCAATTGATAGTCGCCAAAATGATGCACGAAATAAAATTATAGCTCCAGTATTCAAACGCCTTGGCATTATCGACTAATGGGGCAACGGCTTGAAATTGATCTCTGATGAACTGAAAGAGTACCCAAACATTGAACTCCGTTGGCGTGAAGTCGGATTATCTTTTCAAGTACAGTTCGTAAAGCTGGACTATGTCACTCAATTAGCCGAAAAGCAAGAGTCGCAGCAAGAGTTACAGCAAGAGCTGAAAAAGCAAAGCTTGTATTCTGAAGTAGTTAAATGTTTAATTACTGAAGCTAAATCAAGGCAAGAAATATCGAATGCTTTAGGTCAAAAGAAAGTATCAGGACAACTGAACAAGGTTGTTCAAAAGCTGCTTGAACAACGATTAATAGAACGAACAATACTAGATACGCCAAATCATCCATCGCAAAAATTTAGACTAACAAAGCAAGGATATTGTTTTTGGAACTACTAAAACCTAAAAAATAGATATAAACGCACATTTCGTACGAAGATTACGGATGCTTTGGTAACGTGACTTACAATTCTTCTCGAATAAAAAGTTTTGTAAAGCATTGGTAATTAGAGATAAATTTACCACATCTACACTGGGCGATGGAGGTTAACCACGACTCTTCGGAAAGACACCTTCAAAGAATCATATCTACTGGACTTTCGGATTTAATCTTTTACAAAAGTTCTCAGGATATACTCCTGGAGAGTATTTTAAGATTTGCGAACCTTCTTCCGATCTATTTAACTGATAAATAACCTAGAAAAGCATTAGAAAAGGGACAAATGCCAATTTTATCTTCAAGCTTGCTAAACGTAATTTAAGTTTGGAGATAAAGTAAGCAGCTTGCTCTCTTTTCATAATTAATGGCGGATCAATCCTTAGCAGTTCCAAACCTGGACGTTTACAAACAATAATCCCATCTTCTAAAAGAGCTTTGAAAATATCGTCTGCCCCATACTCAAACTCAATCGCCATCATCAATCCTCTTGCTCTAACACTCTTTATTACTGCAAATTCTCTCTTTAACGATTCTAACTCTTGTTGCAAATAGTCTCCAACTTGATCTCCCTCTTCGATAAGATTATTGCTCTGAATGTAATTTAACACAGCTAATATAGCTCTAGCTCCAAGAGGGTCATTTTGATGCGATTGAGCGTACCTAAAAGAAGAACATTCTCCTCTATCTGTAATTCTTGAAGATATCGCTGCAACACTTACAGGATAACCATTACCAATCCCTTTGCCACATGCAACAATGTCGGGAGAGATGTCATAATGTCTGAATCATGTCTGCAATCTTTTTGATCAAAAAAAGAGAGGCGAATCTAACGTGTCCCGAAGAGCTACCAGGTTCGAAAAGAAAAATAGAGATCTTGTCGAAAGGAATAGAGGCGAACTCTTTGCACTCCCCTATACATCCATCGGCACCGCATGAGCAATTTAGTCTATCATAAACATACCAACTATCCTTTGATTTTGCAGATGCATCGCCATAAGCTCCAAAATATGACTCCGAAAATGTTAATGCCATTTTGCCAGGATTCAACCATCTGGATAATTTCATTCCATATTCAACAGCCTCACTACCTGAGCTTAAAAACTCACATTTTCCACCAATCAATCCAGTTATTTCTAATACTTTATCAGAAGCCTGTTCAATAATGGGATTATAATAGACAAATCCTGTGTGAGCATTAGTCTTTAGTTGATCTATAATCTCATTGTTAACATGGGGATTAGAGTGACCTACCGATGTGCACCAAACACCAGACTCCAAATCTAAAAAGGACTTTCCTTTATCGTCATAAACATAACAACCATCGGATTTAACAATGTCACCCATGATGCTTGGATGACCCGACGACCAGAAAATATTGCGCATGAAAATATTTTTTTCAAATATAGAAATTGTATTTACAATACATTAAGAAAAATAGATAAATGCGATTTTTTGTAGGATGAATATGAATTTATAATAATTTTACTGAAAATTATAATTATGGAAATTTCGAATGTTACCTCTCTTAGCCACTTCCCCGATGTGACCTTATATGATGCATTTCAATCGGCATTTTGCGAATATGATGTACAGATTGACACCGAGCAGCTGATCAAGATGCTCACCAGAAGAGGATTTTGCAAAGAGCTGTCATTCGGTGTTAGCCATGGAGATATGATTGTCTCATTCATCTTTAACGGAATTGGAGATTTCAATGGAATAAAAACTGCTTATGACTCAGGTACAGGCACTTTAAAAGAGTATAGAGGAAAGGGGCTATCGAAAAAAATATTTAATGACTCAATTTCTATTTTAGAAGAAAATGGTGTTAAAAGATATCTGCTAGAGGTATTACAACATAATACAGCAGCTGTAAACCTTTACAAATCTTCGGGATTTGAAATTAGTCGTGAATTTGGTTGCTATGTTTGTGATGATCTTGGCAAACTAACTATTAAAAAGATTGATACTAACTATACAATTTCTGAGATTGACATCCGTGAAATTGAAGACTTTTCAAGCTGCTTTGACTTTGAACCCTCTTGGCAAAACTCTTTCGACTCAATAAAGCGAGCAAGGAGAGAGTTCAAATTCAAAAAATGTTCAATTGATGCAATAGATGCCGGTTTTATAGCCTTTGAGCCAGAGAGTGGAGACATAGCTCAACTGGCTGTAAAGAGTGACCACCGCAGACTAGGAGTGGCCTCTATGCTGCTTCAAAGCGCCGTGCAAGAGATAACCTGTGGAAAGATTAAGATTATCAATGTTGAGTGTGGGTCAGAACCACTAGAAGAGTTCTGTACAAAATCGGGGCTCCAATTGGTGTGCAAGCAATACGAGATGATTTTAGATCTATAAGAAGGCAAAGCTAGAAAACTAAAGAGAGATAAAATAGGCCACTTTAAAGATTAACCTATTATCTGTTTTGTCGTTCTTGAAATTTAGCCTGTAATCAAATCCTAACTGGAATTTTGATTTGTTGGCAAAATAGTAACCAACAGCAGACACTACTCTATTTTCGAACTCGTTAGTACTATCTTGACGTCCATAAATCACTTCATCTGACAAAATCAAATATAACTCGTTTGGATCTAATGTTCTACCAGAGAAAGGCACTTCAGAAGAGAGTCTGTATCTAACCCTGAACTTGAAGGGATCATCGTTATAAAATGTTTGATCTGTTCTAAATCGGTGATTTAGATTAATCGAACCTAATCGTTGTAGCAACGATAACTGCTGAATAGCTCTATGATTATCGGGTTTATTGTGCTTCAAACTATACTGATATCCTGCTGCAAATGATGAGAATGGAGCGTTTCTGTAACTCAACACAAACTGAAAATCAGTTCCGTCGAACTCGTCATAAAAGAAAGATTCTATTTTAGTATTCAAACTAAATTTAGCCCCAAACTTAACATTCATCGAAAGTTCAGGGGCAAAACCTGTTTTATAAGTATTTTGAGAATACAGGTTTACGGCAAATAAGACAAGTATTGCCGTCAAAATTATTTTTTTCATTAATACTCCAGATTTTCAGTTGGGTTCAACACTACTTTTTTTAAACTTTCGGCCTTACCAAAACCATCAAAAATAACTTCGTAAAGAAGGTTATTCATACTTTTATCTTTTCCAGTAAATTCAATCTCGTATTTAATCTCAACTTTCGACAACGTTACATCATCTACTCGATTAATACCTCTCTCAATTAAATCTTCCAGTAAATCTTCTGCAACATCGTTATATTGAATTGCATTCAAAGTTGGATATTGGTCTTTTAGAGTATATTGAATCTGAATTTTATGAATTTTATACTTTGAAAAATTCTCAGAAAAATATCGCTCAATATTATTCAGAATACTTTTATCGATATCATTGATTCCAATGTTCTTCTCGATATTTAATAGTCTTCCCTCTTTGTTGAATTCAACGCTAAAAGATGATCCCTTGAAGATTAGTTTTGCTTCATATGAGAAGATATCTTCCGAAACCTGAGAGTACCATTTGATTTGTTTGGCATGTTCAAACATGTCTGCTATAAACTCTCTCGCCTCTTTTGAAACTTCATGCTTTTTGACACCATACTCCCTCTCCCTCTTTTCCTGCGAAAATGATGCTGATACTAGTATCAACATGAGCATTATAGTGATTGCAATTTTTGTTTTCATCATTCTAGTTTTTATATACTACAATCATTGTACTGCAATTGTTTTGCCACAGTGTTTTTATTACTGATTTGTGTGTAGGGTTATCAGTAATAAAAAAACCAAGAGTGTTTAAAAATTGCTTTTTAGACACTCTTGGTTTTGTGACTCCGACAGGATTCAAACCTGTAACCTTCTGATCCGTAGTCAGATGC
>JASDTB010000056.1:0-69040 GCA_041441455.1 Bacteroidales bacterium | reverse complement strand
AACTTAAAATACTAGCAATGCATGAGAAAAACTACGCATTTATCGGATGAACCTTAATTTATTGTCTAAGTAACTTCCTTTTTCCGAAATCGTACCGTTTTTATTATAAAGTTTATATCCTCCAGTTTTAAGACCATTTTTGTACATGACTTCTGCATATTGCTTGCCATCCTCATAATAATGTTTTGACATACCATCCAATACTCCATTTAAATATTGCTCTTCAATATTTGTAACTCCTGATTCATAATAGGAATATGCCGTTCCGTTTATCTTGTCATTAGAATAATTCATCTTTGCCTTTAATTTTCCACTGGAGTAGTACTTCACAAAAACTCCATGTAATTTACCCTTAGGATAGGAGGCAATTCCCATTATATCACCATTCTCATCATAGAGAGTTGCTTTCCCGTTAATTAGGTCTGATTTAAATTCTGCTTCAAATTTCAAGTTTCCATCTGGGTAATACATTTTGGCTTCCCCTTCTTTTTGCCCATTCTTATCAACGTGATATAGAGGTTTGAGTACCCCGTTTTCATAAAGTTCTTTTTTTTCAGTTGTGTTGCTGTAATTGGAAAAAACTAGAAACAAAAAAACTACAGAAATGTGATGTGCGTTCATGATTTCTCCTCCCTGATTATAGTCAAAATTAGCGTTCCTTTAAAGTACAGATTTACAAAATTATTCTCATATCCTTTTTGTTTCAATCTCTTGATTAATCTCAGATACATAAAAATGTTAACGATTGGAAAACATCTCAATATTCCAAATATACTTGCAAAATGATCATATGACTTTGTATGCAAATAAAGCAGCATGGGGTTAATTAAGCCCATGCTGGCATATATTGCTATCTTAATTTTGTCATCTTTTGTTAGCTTATAGTAGAAAACAATGTTATCTTCATAACAAGCATTAGATAGTTGCGACATATTTATCAGAAAAACAATAGGAATGAGTGCACCAACATCTGGATAAAAAATCTCAGTTCCGATGTTCAAAACCCAAGCCAGTACTGAAATAAATAAGTACAGCACATTAAAACACAATATGAAAAAATACAAAATCGTAAGGATTAGAGTGATTCGGGCTGAAATTTTTATTTTACTTCTTTAATTCGTCAAATAATTTTACTTCTTTAATTTGTCAAATAATTTTACTACTTTAACTATCTGATCTCCTAAATTTTAGGCAGATCAGGAAAAGGGTGACTAAAATCTCTTTTAATCACCCCTTCTTTTGTCATAGAAACTACTATAATTTAAAATACGATAGAGTTGCTTCTCCATCTTCTAAGATAGAGTAGAGAAATATTTTTTGATCTTGCTCATCTATACAAAAGCAAGTTGCCCTACCATCTTTTATTTCGTATTTCTTAATAGGTTTACAATTCCAATCAAAAACATAGATATTACTCGATACAATATCTTTATTTTTATTCAAATCCTTCACTTTTGTTCCACAATACAATACATAAATATATTCATCTGTTACTTGTATGTGTCTAAATCCTAAAATACACTCTTTATCTGCAAATCCTCTTTTTTCTTTCGACTTAGATATTATTGGTGGCTCAAATCCCTTTTGCTTAACTAATTCGATAGCACCATTATTAATATTAAACACTTGTATTAATGATCCAGCTAATGTTGTAGAGCAAAATTTTGTCTGATCAGGCTTGACGTTAATAAGTTGGTAATTTAAATAAAATGTCCGAAGATCACTTGAATCATCATCATTAAAAAATCTTGGAAATGAGTCATATTTAGACAAACGCATTCCTAGGTGATCATATAGCAAAAACCTTTCTTTATAATATGTCTAAGCTATATAATTATTTTTTATTGGAACTGTTATTCTTGAATCTTCTTTAAACGAAACCTCTTCTTCAGGGATTGAATTATTAAGTAATTTTGGAAAATAATACCTCCTCATAAGGTTTACCGAAGGTGAATATACATATAACATTTTCCCAATTTTACTTATTCGGAATCCAGAAGAAATAAATTCGCCAGGACCATTTCCGATTTTCAGAAAGTTATTTATAAAGGAACCATTACGTTTATCAAAAACATGTATCACATATTCTCTATTGTACGAATTGACAATAAGCAGGCTATCAATAACAATCATGTTAGCGAACTCGTTTAATGTGATATTGTTAAGCAGCGTATCAGGCTCAACTTTAACAACTTCTTTAAAATTGAGCTCTTCAACTTTAATCAATGAAGAATCATTTGAACATGAAACGAAGAGCGTAACAAAAATTGAAGTCGCAGTAAATAATTTAAGTATTCTATTCATAATAATATTCAGACAATATTTATTCTATCTCAAACATTATCAAAGTTATAATTATTTATTTAATAATCTTGTGATTGTTTGTTGGATTTCGGATAGAAGGCGTTTGTCTTGCGAAGGGTTGGACTGTAGCTGCTTTAGTTTGGTGACGATTTCGGTACGTTTAATACTTCTGTCGAACCAACCTAGGGCTTCGGCGGCAGCAATTCTAAGTTCGATGTTGTCGCTTTGGTCGGTAACGATTGCAAGAAGGTGTTGTGCATGAGCATGGACGTTATAATTGCGATAACTTCTGATTATCGATAGTCGTCCATCTACTTTTCCCTTTTTATCGTTCATCGCCTCTAAAGAGCTTTGCTGATCGTTATAATCGGAGATAAAGTTATTAATGAGAGTTGTGTCTGCCCCCTGTTTTTTGAGTTCACCAATTACAACTTCACTTGGAAACATCTTAAGAGAACTCGCTGCAGCGTACTGTACTCTTTGCGACTCATCCGAAAACAAAACTGTTGAAACCAAACCCTTCACTAAGGATTCGTCTCCGCTGTATCCAGCATATCTTGCGGCATTTCGTCTGATCAGTTCATAAGGATCGTTAATTGCTAAATTCAATGCTGCTACCATATTTGCATCTTTAATATCAATTAACCTCTTGAGAGCCTCCATTCTTACACCATAGAATTCCGATGTCTTGTAAATATTTAGCATCGATGCTGAGCTTGTGCTTCCATCTATTTTGCCAATCATCTTAAGAGCAATTGCTTTGAGATTTGGGTTATTCGATTTTAGATAGCCTTCCCAAATACCCTTTGAATTTGCGGAGAGAGCCAAATCGTAGTTTAACTTCTTGGAGTTTGCAGATGTAAATTTAAAAGTAGGATCACCAATAAGATGGCTCTCTAGAAACTGAGTCTCTTTCTGCCAAAAGCCAACTCTTGCACCCTCATTTAAAATTCCAATTAGCTCTATTGTCCATTTATCTTGCAGTACATTTACAGTATTTCCCTGAGCAACAACAGTATTTCCATTTCCAAATACGTGGTAACCAGCAATGTATCCTGGACGATGAAATGAACCATTGTAACATGCGTCAAAAATTGTTACTCGAGACTGCATATTCTTATCCTTCAAATCATCAAGATAGATATTTACTTCATTTACGATTTTGGAATCAGACAACTTTGTAGAATCTAGTCTCTTTTGATCAAAAAAATCTTGTGTTAATTTATACTTTTCGATTGCTGTCTTTTTGAAATTTTCTGCCTTTTCACCTTTGTACTTGCGATATTGGTTTCTGATAGTAGATGATAAATAAGCAAGATGGCCTATCTTCTTCGTAGGATCGTTTATTGCTTCGAAATAGCTAACATCATCTGTTGAAGATGCCGATGGATATTCGCCTGTGATGTATTGAGTATCGAATGCTCCATGTTCGTGAAAGATAAAAAGATCGGTCTTTGGTTCTTGAATCTTATCGTAGAGCTTAAACTTCATAAATGGATCTTGGCGAAAATTATAGAAGCCATTGCCTTCGGAAGATTTAAATGCCAATGGGAAATGCTCTTTCATTACAAACTGCTCGTTATTCCAGGCGGTCAAACAGTCTGAATTATATCCATGACCATTGAAAACAATCAATTTATCAAAAGCATTTTGCTCTTTGTGCGCAATTACAACTTTCGTAAGGTACCTTTTAAGTAACTCACTCCTGTCAACTCCGTAATCTGACGGAGGAGTCATTCTTGCGGAATATATATCTGACTGGAGGTTTTGAGGAGAGTCTTCACTTAGTCTGTAATAGAAATGTAGCGGATTTGTGTTGTCTCTCTCTACAAAGTTAAATTTCAAGTCGAGGTCGTCATAAAAGCGATCTGTTGGTACAGCTGACTCCTCTTTTGGAAATTTTACTTCATCCATCTTAAATGCAGAGGTCATGTGTTGTGCGTTATGGACTCTGACTACAGGAATGTCTCCAACAAAAACGACACCTTCGAGAATTGGCCTCTTCTTGTAATTAGCGACAATTTCGCTCTTTACTTGCTCTGGCGTAGCCCAATCGTCTGCAATTATGAAAGCTCCCAAGCCCTCTTCGTTTAGACAGTTTTTGTATGCTATTAGCTCATCTCTTACCTGAGATAGTGTCTTTGTGTCGACAATAATTGCAAATGATGAGGCGTATACCCCTTTTGATGCAGGTATAATCTCTTTTGCAATAGTGAAATTTGGTGTCAGAAATAGTATGACTGCACAATATAGTATTGATCTTATCTTTTTCATTGCACTATCTCATATAGGTTTGTAATCTGTTTGCAGTTTTAATCAGTTCGTTTTTCAATGCAGAACCATCTGGCTCTTCACTTGCAATTTTTTTGCACGAATCAATGATTATTTGCTTTTTATAGGAGTATGTATACCAGCCTAAAGCCTCAGCAAGTCTCAACCTTATTAAAGAATCTTCGGACTTGTCGGCAAGAGTGGCTAAATATCTCTCCACAGGTGTATGATAATTGTTGTTTCTTAAGAAGCTAACCGAAAATAGGCGTTCACCCTTTTTCATCTTTTTATCAGTCAGATTAAGACTTCCCGCAGCTAATCGCTCTCGGCTCTCTATCCTTTTAAAGAATTGATCTTTTGCTCTCGCCTTATCATAAATTGCGCTATTTTGCGACAACTGTTTTTCAAACTCAGCCTTCACCTTTGGTATATCCAACATATCAAAAGCAAATACTGCATTAAAGGCTACACGTTCGTCGAGATAGTCATTGATGTAAACTGATACTACACTTGGAATAAATTCGTCGTAACCAACTCTTCCCATTGCGTAGACGCTTTTTCGACGGATGAACTCATATGGATCATAGATCGAGCTCTTTAAAACCTCTTTAAAATTATTGTCGTTGTAAAAAGGGAGGAGATGGATACATTGCAGTCTAACCATATATGATCTAGAGCTAAAATATGTCTTTGTGAGTAAAGACGACATCTCTTTGTAGTTTAGACTGAATAACTTATGGAGGGCAAGTGATTGTAGATCGGGATGTTTTTCTGCACTAAGAACTTTGAGCCAGTAATCAGCTTTTGTTGAGTTAAAGTCTATTTGAGCTCTTTTGTTATCAGTAAATCTAAAGGTAGGATCACCAATTATGTGAGACTCAAGAATATTTGTCATTCTTGCCCACTCTCCTACTCTAAATCCTAAACCAAGCAAGCCTAACATATCTCCAGATGATTTGTCTTGCAGAACATTCACTGAATTACCTAATGTCACTAGAGTCTTCCCATCTGAAAAAATGTACTCTCCAGCAATATAACGATCTTCTCTAAAGTCACCATTATAACATGCATCAAATAGGACTATTCTGGCATTTGGCTTAATTACAGGAACATCTTCGAGAACAATACCTCTTCTAAGCTCCTCTAATGAGTCTTTAATGATTATCTCTCTATCGAATGCGCCATTGAACCAAGTAGAGTCAATTTTAAATGTCGACATATACTTCTCTTTCAACATCTTCACTTTAGCAGGATTCCCAGATTCGCGACGTAGTCTCTCTCTAAAGGCAAGTTTTGCAGATTCTACTAAATTTTCACTCTCAGCAGGCTCTCCTGTAAGATATTGTCTATTTGGCATACCATGTTCGTGAAATAACATCAGATCTAGCTCTTGACGTTGAAGTTCTTTCGCTATGACATCTTTCATAACAGGGTACATGTAGAACATATAAAACTTTGCAGAATTGGCAGTTTTGAATGCTTGTGGGAACTGCTCTCTAAGGATTACAGGCTCCTCTTTCCATGCAGTCAGACTGTTAGAAAAAGAGCCTTCTCCAGTGTATGAGCATAACACATCTAATTTATTTGAAGTGCTTCTCTCCTGAATCAATTTTTTGAAGTACTTACGAATCTGATCGTACCCAGCTTCACCTCTCTTTGTTGGCTTAAGTCTACCTGTGTAAATATCGCTCTCAATTTTCTGAGGTGAATTTGCATCTAAAGAGTAGTAGAAGAAAAGAGAATTGATTGAATCCTTTTTGATATAATTAAAAAGGAGGTCGAAATCATCATAAAAACGATCAGACGGAACAGAAGATTGGAACATTGGATTCCTCTCTTGATCCATTTTAAATGCTGTAGTGAGATGTTGGGCATCTCTGACCATTACAATAGGGATATTTCCTATGAAAATTGCTCCCTGGAGGTTGTCTGTTTTATACAACTTGTATAGGGCATCCTTTACCTGTTGAGGTGTGTTCCAATTAGAACTGAGTATAGATGCAAACAAGCCCTCTTTTTGGAGGAGGGCTTTGTATGAATCTATCTCATTCTTGCATGCCGCGTATGTTTCATTATCGACTACAACGGCGAAGGAGCTCCTCTCTGCCTTCTGAGCACTGGCAGAGAGGTATACTCCGATTGCAACTATGAATATAAGAGCTTTTTTAACCATTTCGTTTTTTCTAGAATGTAAAACCAAGGCCAAAGTTGGCAACTACTCTATTACCATCGCCCTCTTTTGGCTTGTAATAATCACACGCAACTTTTACAAACATACCTGAGGTATTTGCTTTGCTAATGTTGAAAAACATAGTAGCTTCTGCACCTGCTTTATAATAATCCTGAGCTCTATATAGGAAATCGGGAGTCATAAAGTCGGTTACCACAAGAGACATTGGATCGGCACCATTGTAATTATAAGATGCTTCGATGTTTTTATTGAACATTCCATTAACTCCAGCAAGGATTCTAGTAGATTTATCAACTGGAATATTATACTTGAAGTTTAGACCTGCACAAAAGTTTTTCACATGCATACTTGAGTGAGGTAGAAGATAAATATCTGTTGATGAATTGTATGACCCATCTACTCCTACTCTCCAATTGTACTCGGTATCTGCACCTCTGAAGAAATCATATTTTCCATAAGCTTCTTTGTAAGTAAACTTTGATCTTACGCTACTATGAACGGTAATCCACTGTTGAACCTCATAGGTATTATCAAGAACTTGAACATATTCAATGCCGCTAAGTTTGTTTTCTTTATATCCAATTTCCAGTTTGTGCATATCTTTTCCAGCTTTTACTAACTGAAGATTGCCTCCATAGAATGCATCCTTGATAGTTCCTACCTTTTTAGGTTTACTTGGTGCAGTAATAACATCTTCAACTCTATATGAATAGTTTCCAGAGAGAAGGGCTTTGTATTCATTAATCGTATAAGAGTATTGAACACCGCCACCCAATTTGTTTCCTGAATATACATAAGAGCTAATCCCTTGTAAACCTCCAACAACACCAGACGAGTAATTTCCAACTCCTTTCAAAAGATAGACAATCTGTTCTTGCTGGCTATTACTTAGTGTAGGTGCTGATTCTTGATTATTGTTTTGATATTCGAAATTTAATCCAATTGAGTGCTCTTTTAGATTAAATAATACCGAAGGGCGAACGTCAATACTGTAATAATCAGTTTTGGAGCGAGGGTCCATCTGCTTGGCACCAGTCTTTGTCTGATAATCGGCTTCAATACCTAAATAGAGAAGATTCCATAATTTAGGAGTAGCAGCCTTCATCGAAAGTTGATAGCTCTGTTTAACCCAGTCGCTTATCACCGGATCGGCTACATAATATGGCATTCCCCTATCTGGGTCGAGCATAGTTGTATTGTATTGTGTATTCTTTTGTAAAATATTGTCGTAAGAGATTTTACCCCATACATATCCACCACCTAAGGCAAGACCGCCTTCTGCTCCAACATTAATGTCTCCCTCTCTGGTTCCTTGTTGGCGAAGTTTAAAGTCACCTGTTTTGGTAGTGTAGCCAAGGTTCACAATAGTAAAGTCCTTCATTTGATCCAGTACAAGTCCTGCTCCATTGTTAGTGTTGAACCACAAACTTTTTGCTTTTTGCAGTTCAATAGTTGCAGGATTGGTCTGAATGGTTTGCGCAAACAGCGGCTGCATAAAGATAATTGCCGCCAATAATGCTCCCGACCTGTATATAATTTTCAATTTTCTCATTGTTTTTCAATTAAGTTTAAATTATTTCCATGTATTCCATACAGGCGCTTTAGCACCATTTCTTCTAATCATTGGGACATCCATCACGGCAAAGTCTTCTGAGCTATTATTAGTGTCGTAATAGATGACTCTTCCATCTTGTTTTGTCTCTTTAACCTTACGTGCTACGCTTTTACTAACATATGTAGCTCCCACTGTTGTCGCACCTGCATCTAAGACCGCAGGAACTCTCTTTAGCTGAACTTGATTTGGATTACCTACAAGTTCTACTGCATCAACTACATCATCAATTTTGATTTTATAGTTTTTAGATGTAGAACCAATTGGAGAAATATAATCAACAGGATTTATAGGAGTAGATGGAAAATAGATTACAAAGGCTCCTCCAAATACTGTTGTCAGCCATTGCGGTGTTGGAGATGGCCAGAAAGCCATAAACATATTGATTGCAGGATTATCACTTATAATTGATGTTGTATTTATATAGGTTTCAAATTCTGCACTTAAAAGATTAACTGGAGATGTAGGATTGAGGTTGCTCTTTTGATGATTGTCTGCCATTTGAGCGATAATGATAGATTCACCTGGTTGGATTATATAATCTTTATCAGATGGAACCTGCCATATAGTTGTTGCATAAACATAATTTGCAGCATCTTCACCTGGCCATACAGGAAGGTTAGCTGTGGCTGTATTTGGATTAAGAATCGCAATTGCTAGACCTTTGACATTTTGTGGAGTTTCGCTATTGTTATAGATTTCATAGAACTGGTCTCTGAAGTAAGAACCGCCTGTAGGGGTTTTTGAACCACAATAGAAAATCTCTTTCATCACAAGAGCACCTGACTTTGAAGAGCCAACTGTCACATTAAGCTCACCTCCTGTCGAGATAATCTCCTTATTTACAAGATTTCCGCTGTAATTATACGTAAATCCATCTTTATTCTTTTCGGAAGTAATGGTAATTGTATAAATACCTGGGATAATTTTATCAATTGTCACAGTTCCATTTGGATCCATTGTTTTGGTAATCTCATACTTCTCTGCATAATTAATCAACTTTACATTCAAAACATCGGGCATCGGTGCGTTGCCTAGATTAAGAGTTACCTTAACTACAGCATTAAGCTCCTTGACATCGGAGACATTCACTGCGTCTTTGAATTGCTGGCAAGAGATAAAAGCAATCGAAGCTACTACCACTGCTATTATATTTTGTATTATTCTTTTCATGTTTCTAACTTTTTTCATGTTTTATCCAATTTACAGCTTCACAGATAGTTCAAACCCAAAGTACATTGGAATATTTAAACGAGTAAAAGAGCCAGGACTCATTTTGTTTTCGTATAAAGGTCTACAGTTGAACATATTATTTGCATAGAAGGAGGCCCTCATATTTTTACCAATCTCTTTTGACAAGTGGAAGTTAAAGATTACTGCAGGGAATACAGACTCCACAATATATCGCCTAGGATTTTTGCTATCGAACATGTACGAAAATTCTGGATCGTCCTTTTTCGAAGGATCAAACGGAAGCACTTGTCCATTCTCTCTTGAGATATAAGAGACAAACATTGTGTCGTTTCCATATGTTGACCAATATTTATTAATCCATTTAACTTCAGCAGATAGTGTTAGAACAAATCCGATTGAAGGGATATTGTGGGTAGCTCTGAAAGTTGTAGTTAAACGCTCGTCTTCCTCTTTGCTTACAGCTTTTTCATAAACGCCAATGTTCTTTTCTAGACTATTTAAGTTTTTCTTAGAGCTGAAAGAGTGACCATTATTCCATGAACTTGAACGAGTATATGCACCATTTATAAAGAAAGAGGTACGAAGTTCTTCGAATCTACCTAAGTCGATTTCCATTTCAACTCCCTTGTTAACAGACTCAATATTATTCATTGGCTTTGCAAAATTTACGAAGATGTTGTTTTTGCTCTTGAAATCGAGTTTTGGAGTATGCCCTGGTTGTGTGATTCCTGCTTTGTATTGAGTATATTCAATTAGTTTGAATGTAGAGAAATCAGATCCAAGATTATAGCCATTATTCATCCTATCATAAAAACCCGTAAAAGAGAAGCGCATCTTTTTGATCTTAAAATCGAACCCAACTTCTGACTTAGTATTAATAGCCATTTCTAGATCTTTGTTTTCGGTATTGAAAATTCTTGTTGAGGCTAATAACAGTTGCTCCGACTCAGGAATTGTAGAACTACCTAAGGTATTGTAGTGAACAAAATCAAAATATGCATTTTCTGGATACAAGTACAAAGCTGTTGGAGCTTTTGCAAGCAAACCGTGTCCTGCTCTTAGTGTTAAATATCTAGGGATAAGATCAAATGATCCATTAAGACGATAGGTCAAAGCAGATTTGTCTGCAACCACGTCATAGCGACCTCCGACTTGCAGACTAAGCTCTCTCTCTCCAAAAGAATAGAGCAGGTTCTCCTCTGCATAAAGAGACAGTTGGTTTACAAAAGGGATGTCAGAAAATTTCCTTGGACGAGGTGAAGAGTTTTCACTTGAAACATTTCTATATGGAGGTCTCTTTAAATCATAGACTTTACCATCACCAAGATTTCCATCACTCTTAAAATCAGCACCAATAATAATTTTATTGAAAACCCCACCAATTGTTTTTGTTAAGTTGGCTTTAACGTTTGCGAAAATATTTACCTCTTTTCCATAGATATCATAACGGCTAAAATATTCATTAGGAAGATAAGTCGCGTAATAAGAGGTTTCATTCGAAGGGATATTTGTAAGTTCAACTCCATTAATATCATATACTCTTTGGTAAGGTCTGTTGCTCAATATAGCTCCATCAGTTGCAGACATAGAGTAGGCTGCAAATGCGTTGCCTAATAGTTCCTCTTGGAAAGAGTGTTTATTTGCGTATGATCCGGACAATGTATATTTTACATTATTCAACCAACCATAGTTAACATTCCAAGTTCCATTTGTATTAAATCTAAGTGTAATATCCTTAGCTCCAGTTGCTAATTGAGAACGAACATCATCTGGATTCTTTTCACGAGTATCTTTACCAAGTACAAAATCAAATGATGTGTTAGAAGCTAGTTTACCAAAGACATTTGAATATAGAACTTTGGCAGTAGCTCTTTGATAATATGCATAAGACTCTGTAGGTTTTGAAACGCTATAAGCATAGTCTCCACTGATGTTCAAATTTCCAGCTTTTCCTCCAAGGTGCATACCTTTACTAACTGAAATCTGATATGTATTTGGGTCAGTTTTAAATCTTATTGTTAATGGCTCACGCCCAGCTTTTGATCTGATTAAAACAGCTCCTGAGGTCATATCTCCGTATTCAACAGATGCAATACCTCTGATTACCTCAACAGATTCGATATTATCGGTAGAGATTGTTCTTAAGTCAATACCAGATGAAGGAGATGCTCCACCACCCACTGCAGAAGCTCCTCCTGAAATTGTTGGCGAGAGCGCTTGCATATTAGCATTATTCGAAATTGGAGCTCCATCTACGATGATAGATGTTCCAAGACTATTCATCTCATTAGCTGTGCCACCCAAATTACGGATACTAATCGTCTTTGCTGTTGACAAGTTAGGGTTAGCAGTTACTCCACCAGGCAATAATTGCATGATGTCAGAAAGCGAACTTGTTTGTAAGTGGTCCATCGCTTGTCTGGATATATTTGAAGCAGTAGCTTGACCCGCTTTACTCTCTTGAGCTACAACGGCAACCTCTTTAAGACGGAATGAGCTATATTCCATCTCAACATTGAGAACTGTAGTTTTCCCGGCATAAAGAACAACTGTAGTGTCGAGATTCTCCATTCCCAAAAACTGGAATCTAACTTTAACCTTTCCTGGGGAGAGTTTTGTTAAATTAAATTCGCCATTCTTATCAGTCATACCGGCTGACCCCTGAGGGTTCACAATTACAGCCGCAAATTCAACAGGGACAGCTTTTGTCCCCTTCTCGGTCACAACCCCTTTAAGTGTAGAGTAGTTTCCTCCAGCTCCTACCTGCGCGTTTGCAGTTGTTCCAAGAACAAGCATCGCAGTAATTGCCAAAGCCACCAAAAAAGAGAATTTTCCTCTTTCGGCAAGTTCTTTTAGTTTGGGTTTCATCATAGTTTGTGTTATTAATTGTGGTTAATTGTTTAATCTATTAATGGTTCTTAGCAACTCATTTTTGATTTCAACATCTCTCTCTTCAGAAGCGAGTGATGTACAAAACTTAATGATCTCTGCTTTTTTGTATGAATATTTATACCATCCAAAGGCCTCCGCTAACTGAAGTCTCAACGCTCTGTCTTTCGACTCTTTCATGAATTTAAAGAGTATATCTAAGTAGGCAATATTATTACTGTTTCTAAGTGACATCAGTGTGAATCTCTTCTCTTTAGCAGAAACATTTTCGTCTAATAATGAATTCATATCGGATTCATTTTTCGACAAAGTATAATCTATATTTTTCCTTTTTGCTTTTAAATCATCGTACCATTTTCCGCTTTTGCCTTTTATTGCATTATCAAATGCAGCCAAAGCCTCCTCTTTTTTGTAGCCTTCCGATGCTGACTTAATCTGAAAATCAACCCTTTCGCTAACTCCAGGAGCAACTCTCATATTGTAAAGATCTTGAAGATAAATCGGAGAGTAGTTCATTCCTGCAATGTATGCAGACAATCTTCTAATCAACTCATATTCATCATTTAATCCGATTTTTATTGCCTTGTCTAGGTTCTCGTTTGCCCTCTCCCTCATTTGAGTGAATGCCATTAATCGAACTATACAATTTGGATCTTGAGATTGAATCTTTAGCAGTTCATCATCGCTCAAGGCTGCTTGGCTGGCAAGACGTTTAATCGCTAAAGAGCGTAATTCAGGATCGCTAGATTGAAGTAATTTTTGCCAATATTTTGAATTTGGATTGTGGTCGGCAACCTTTTCATTCAAATCAAAGTTGATTGCTGGTTGAGCAAGAAATCTATATGTCGGATCTCCTATTAAGTGAGACTCAAGTGTCATCTGGCCTTTTGCCCAATTCCCCACAGATACTCCTCTGTCGAGCAAGCCTATTAATTGATTAGTCCATGTATCTTGCAGAGTATTTACTGAGTTTGCTTTAACAACCATAGTCTCCCCGTCTGCAAAAATATAATGGCCACTGATATAATCATCTAAGTGAAATGATCCATTGAAGCAAGCATCGAAAATGACAACCTTTGCTTGTGGCTTGAAGCCCTCAAGATCGGAAATATGAATATCTATCGCAGCATCTTCTAGGCTGTCTTTCAACATCATTTTTTTATCAAATGCATTTGCAACCCATGATTCAGGCACTTTATAGTTGTCGATATAATATTTTTTTGCAGCAGTTGTATCTTTTGCTCCTCTGATCTTTCCGCGGAAGAATTTTTTTGCCATCTCCAACCATCTTTGAGTGTCAGAAGTTAAAGGAGAGCCATTCATTAGTTGTAAGTCCTCAGAACCATGATGGTGAAGAATCGCTAAATCCAATCCTTCACTCTGCAATTCTGCTAACAAACGGTATTTTATATTGTCTTCAAATTTATGATCGAGATAGTTAACTCTTTTCGACCCTTTATTTATAAAGGAAAACTGCTCAGAAAGGGCCAACTTCTCATCGATTCTGGCAACCATACAATCGGAATTATATCCATGGCCAGCAAAGTAAGAAAGTCTGTTTATAAGATGTTTTGAGCTTTTATTTTTAGCAGCCTTTATTAAAAACTCGCTTATTAACTCATACTTACCCTTACCTTTTACCACTGGAGGCTTAATACGTGCGGTATAGATATCGCAATTGATAGACTGAGGCCCATCGGAGGCAAGAGAGTAGTAATAATAGAGCGCTTTTGTAGAGTCTCTTTTGATAAAATTGAATTTAAGATCAAAATCATCATAAAAACGATCAGACGGCACAGAAGATTCTTGCCAATCTCTTCTTTGATCCATCTTAAAGGCAGTTGTAAGATGTTGCGCATCTCTAATCATAGGAACTGGCACATCTCCAATAAAGACAGCTCCCTCTAGGTTGCTGCTTTTATATAATTCAACTAATTTTTTTCTAATATCTTCGGGGGTACTCCATCCATTATTGATGACAAATACATTTATCCCCTCATTTTTGATAGATTCGGCATATTGGTCGACAGACGTCTTGCATGAAGCGTATGTCTTTTCGTCGGTCACAATTGCAAATGCTCGTTTTTCGGCTGCAAAGGACGCTACTGACGACATGTAAAGGATTAGGGCTAGAATTATAAATCCAAGTCTGTTCATCGTTGTACTTAAGTTTATTAATTATGATTTCACTTACCTTAGGTGTATACCCAGGCATTTTTACATAAGACTACATTCGGGCATAAAAGTTACACCCGACTTATAAATCATAAGATAAACTGACTGAATTTTTTAAACAAAGGCCCCGTGACTCGCTGGAATAGAGCCTGAAACGATTTAATTATTGGCCTTTCGACTTTATAATAAAAACTGTAAGAGGCTTAAGTGCTGGAGAAAAAGAATCGGCTGCTACAAAAAGAATATTAGCTATATTTTGCTCATCTTTAAGGAAATAATAGTTCACCTTACAGCAATCCTTCTGTTCAGGCTCCTTCACTGTAAGTATAGCGCCACACACACATCTAAAGAATTTTTGCGTCTTTACATGATGCTTATGATGGCAATTACATTCAGTATGAATACCAAACAGGCAAATTCTAGAGGAGTGTTCACAACCACACGAATAACGACCAATTCCCATCAGTGAAACCAAATACACCGACAAGATTGTGAAAGACAGTATGTTGTGAACGAATTTCAAGATTTTAAGATATTTCTATACAAATATAAAAATATTTTAAATCAAAACTTAAAATCTAAAGTTAAATTATTTATAGAAACTATATCTGATGCGGGAATCCGCTGCTTAACAATTGAAAGTGATTGATTATCAGAAAAAAACACTCTACACCTATTTGATGATAATCCATCTTTATAATACCACAATTTATAAGCTGAGATTCCTTCCAATAGAGAGCTTATTGCAGATGGCAAATTTGAAAGTCCCAACGATCCAGCACAATAGAATAGGTTTGTAGTATATCTTTTTTTCTCTTGTACAAAATCAGGAAAATTTACTTTTGATTCGTCATTAGGGAGAAATTTAGAGATTAGTTCGTACGCACCTGCACGTCCATTAAGTGAACCAGAAGAGAAGACTACTGAGATAAAATAATTACCAGATACAGCTTGCAACTGATATTTTGTCAGACACTCAACTCTGCCTAAGGAGTCAGCAGATATACATCTAAACGATAGAACAGAGTGTATCCCAAATGCATCTTCTGGAGATCGCATTTTGTATAATTCAACAGAAAAGTCCTCACCCCTATAAGTGAGCTCTCTATAAATCAGATCAGAAAAACCATACTCTAAGTAAAGGTCTGCGCCTCCATTCATAAAGCCATATAGACCTTCACCAGTAAATTTTGTCTCCTTTTTGATAAGAAGATCCTGCTCTCCTCCGAAGAGTTTTGTGGAGAAGAACAGGATCAGGATTACCAAATATTTAGTTTTTGTTTTAGGTTTGAGAGTCATTATTTATGCTTTGATTTCGAGTAGTTCAATCTTTGAGACATCACCTACTCCAAGTTTTAATTCCTCTGCTAATTTAACATATTTTGGAGTGCCAACAGATTTCTCTTTCTGAGCACTAGGAATTCCCATTTCTAGCCTCTTATTGATAATGATGTCATGACCAGTTCTGTCAACAGCCACAGGGTCGGAACCTACTAGAAGAGTATTATAATTACAAATAAATTGAGGTTTTGCCGACGGACCTCCGTCGAAACAACCAACCAATCCATCAAGGATATTTAGAACAACTTTGTCTCTAATTGGTGGAAAAGCACAGACATAAGCAGAAGTTTCGTTCCATAATTTAGCGTGTAGTCTTCCGGTATTTGTGATTGCACCATATCCTAAGTTTTTCATACACAGAGTTGAAGAACCTCCTGCATTTTTCATGATAGGAAGATTGATAATCTTTGTAACCTCTTGAGTGCAAATCTTTGAGAAATAAGAGTATTTACCACCATTTACCATAAACGGAATTGTGTATGCATCATACTCACCCTCTACATCTGCAAAAAAGAAGTGGTCTTTATCGATTCTCTCTTCGGCATATAATTTACCTTCCATATTATAATAACCACCTTTCTCATCTTGACATTCGGTTCCTGTTATTTTAATACTTGGATAGTTCTCTTTAGTATAGCCAGTCTCATGAAGCTGCATCTCTCGACGATCCCAAATAACAATCTTATCGCGGCTAATCCCTGCCTCTTCTAATTGTCTTATTACAGCTTTAGTTACAGCATGCGATGTAGTAAGTAGTTTTCCAGCAACTGGATTAACTTTTAGACCAACTACATCTTTTGGGGAAACAAATTGCCTCCACGCTTTTTTAATACTCTTCTCACCAGTTAGCAGCAACATGCTCTTTTTAAGCATATCATATGCAACCTCCTCTTGAGGAACACCGTCAACAACACTTTTTGGATCGACAACTTTTACAACTCGCCCAGGATACCTTCCTGGCATTGAGGTTTTTGTTCGAGGTGCAGCAACAGCATCTGCAACATTTGTCGCAGGTTTGTCGCTTTGAGCAATCTGTTCAACAGATTCTGCAGCCTTGATCACCGGAGCCATCGCCATACCAACACCACTGGCAGACAATACTTTAAAAAAATCTCTTCTTTCCATTATATATATTTCAAAATAGTTTAAGTTCAAAAGAAAAAGAAGTTGGCTCCGATTTGTCTAAGTCTACTTTAGCTCACAGACCACTCAGTTCCCTCTTTAGTATCTTTAATTGTTATTCCAAGCTTGTTAAGTCTATCGCGAATAAGGTCACTTGTTGCAAAATCTTTATTCTTCTTAGCACCGCTTCTAACCTCAAGCAGCATCTCCATCACACCATTTAAAATTTCGCTGACTCCACTTCCCTCCTGCTCATCAACTAGGCCTAAAACATCTTCGACAACATCCTTGAAAAGAGCAGATAACTTGAGTTTATCCTGCTCATTGATTGAAATGGTTTTATCTTTAACTTGGTTAACAATCTTGACAGCATCAAATAGATGAGCAATGGCAACAGGAGTATTGAGATCGTCACATAATGCTTTATACACCCCTTGTCTAATCTCCTCTATTTGAACATTGTCCACAACTCCCGACTTAATCTCTAGATTAGCAGAATCTTTGACTGCTTGAATAAATCTTTTCAGACCTTTCTCGGCCGCTTGGAGAGCCTCATTGCTAAAATCAAGAGTACTTCTGTAGTGAGCTTGAAGTATAAAGAAACGGATAGTCATTGGTGAATAAGGTTGCTCAAGAATCTTATGCGAACCTGTAAAGAGCTCCTCTAACGTAATAAAGTTACCCAAAGATTTACCCATCTTTTGACCATTGATGGTTATCATATTATTATGCATCCAATACCTAACGCCACCTTTCCCTCTAGATGCAGTATTTTGAGCTAATTCACATTCGTGGTGCGGAAAGAGAAGATCCATTCCGCCACCATGAATATCAAACTCTTCTCCTAAGTATTTTGAACTCATTGCCGAACACTCCAAATGCCATCCTGGAAAACCATCACTCCATGGAGATGGCCACCTCATGATATGAGTAGGAGATGCCTTTTTCCATAGGGCGAAGTCGAATGAAGATCTTTTATCATCTTGACCATCCAATGTTCTTGTATTAGATTGCATATCTTCTAAAGATCTTCCCGAAAGCATTCCATATTTATGCTTTTTATTGTAGGCCTCTACATCGAAATATACAGAGCCATTGCTTTCATAAGCATAACCCTTATCTAAAATAGTCTTCACCAAGTCTATCTGCTCAATAATGTGAGCAGAAGCCCTAGGCTCGATGTTTGGAGGTAATGTGTTTAACATTCTCATCGCTTCGTGGTATCGAAGAGTGTAATGCTGAACAACCTCCATTGGCTCTAATTGCTCAAGTCTTGCCTTTTGAGCTATTTTGTCTTCACCACTGTCGGCATCATTTTCTAAATGCCCAACATCTGTGATGTTTCTAACATATCTTACTTTATATCCCAAGTGCTTGAAAAGGCGAACTAGTACATCATAGGTAATGCCTGGCCTGGCGTGACCCAAGTGAGCATCACCATAAACCGTAGGGCCGCAAACATACATTCCCACCATACCCGGACTGAGTGGCTCAAACAGCTCTTTTTTTCTGTTGATGGTGTTGTAAAGAAATATCTCTTTTGTCATCTCATTTTACTTTTTGGAGCATCAAACAGCTCCTGTTTCAGTCCGTAAAATTACAATAAATTTTTATAACCCGTTATTAGGTACAATTTGCTTTATTGCTGCAGCAACTATCTCGTATGTTTGTCTTTCAATTCCAGTCTTAGTTTGATACTGAACTGGCTTAATCCTGCCGACCACCGATAAAACGCTTCCTTTCTTAATTTGCGAGAAATCTGGCATATTCTTACCTGTGAACGCAACAACTGAGTGCCAAACCGTCTCCTCCTGTAACTCCCCTTTTCTGTTTTTAAATGTCTCACTAGTTGCGAGAGAGAGCCTCATCACTTGCGAACCATCATCTAAAGATGTGATTTTTGGATCAAACCCCACGTTTCCCTTAAGCTCCACTCTGTTAATTGATTTTTCCATGATTGTAAATTTTATTGATTACAATACAAAGAAAAACAATATCAACTAATCAAATCTCTTATAAACAGTTATATACGTCTATAAGTGACTATAATTATTTAGACACTCTTTAGTAATAACGGAGACTAATATTGCATTGTTGCATACTCGATGCTGTTGACTAAAGAAATCTTACGGGAGAAGTCATGAAATTCAATTGATGACAGACTACAAGGATAAAAGAAACCTTGTTTTGGCCAATAATCGTCGATATGAGTTCCAGAATAGTGAGCAAAGATTAACCGGAGTAAGACTGCATGAGAAACGATTAAAATTGTAGAGTCTGGATTCTCTTTAGCAATAGATTCAACAGCATTTACAGCTCTCTTTTGAGCTTCAAAAAAGGTCTCTCCATCCTTTAAAGGGACAAAACTTGATGGTTTATGAGAAAATGCCTCCATTTTTTCGGGATATAACTCATGAGCTTTAGAAAACTGCTGTCCTTCCAAATCGGATAGATAGATCTCTCGTAAATCATCTCTCAGAAGTATATCAGAAATACCAGACTGAGCTGAGATGATTCTTGATGTTCTGACCGCTCTGAATAGTGAGCTTGAATAGATCTTTTTTATCCCTTTTCCTTTGAGATACAATCCAAGAACAGACGCCTGATGAAGACCTCTCTCTGTTAGAGGAGAGTCCTTGCGTCCTTGAAGCCTTTGCTCCTTGTTCCATTCAGTATGGCCATGCCTTGTAAAGATGATCTCTGTCATAAACTCGGAATTATTTTCTAAAAATAACACATTTTTTTAAAATGATATAATTAATTGATTAATAGATAAAATAATGTAAAACTTGTGAAATCAAAAAATGGTGATTTTTTATTTTTGGATTACTAAAACATGAAATACTAACAACTTAAACTAAAACTGAATGAGAACTTGCCTTGATTGTGGGAAGCCGCTTATTGGGAGAAGCGACAAAAAATTTTGTTCAACCTTATGTAGAAACACCTTTAATAATTCAAAACTTGAGAAATTGCCTTCATTAGTCAAACTGGTCAACAAGACATTGAATAAGAACAGGCGACTATTAAAGGATTGTTTGATACAGTCCGAAAAAAGAGTGCGAAAAGAGGTGCTTGAAGAGAGAGGTTTCAATTTTAAACTATATACTTCGCACGAAGAGTATGAGAAAGGAAGGTTTTTGTACCGATGCTATAATTACAGTTATTTAATCTCCTCTAGGGGAGTTGTTTATATCACAGACAAAAAAAATAGTCGTATTTAGAAATATTCTTTAAATTTGAAGATTAAACCAAACTCAATTAAGAATATTAACAAACTAACATTCAATACAATGAAAAAAATTATTCTTTTTTCTTTGATGGCTGTTGTAACTTTTTCTCTTACATCTTGTGTTGAGAGTTCAAGTAAATACAAAGCCTTGCAAGCTAGACTAGACTCTTTGTCAGTTGCAGCTACAGCTAAAAGTGCCGAATTCGAAGAGGTATTCTCTACTCTAAACGAGGTAGAAGATGGTCTTAAATCGATAAGAGAGGCCGAAAATATCCTTGTTATCCAATCACAAAACGGTGGTGCAGAGGTACCGGCTAATTCTAGAGAGCAACTAAAGCAAGACATCAGTGCTATCGGTGAGGCTATTAAGAATTACAAAAACCAGATAAGCAAACTTAAGAATGATGCTAGAATTCAATCTAGAGAATTCAAAAAGAGACTTGCTAACTTAACTAAAGAGTTAGAGTCAAAATCACAACTTATCGAGGATCTTAGCAAACAATTAGAAGAAAAAGATGCTCAACTTAAAGTTAAAACTCTTCAAATTGCTAGCTTGGACAAAACAGTTTCTACCTTAAGAGAAGATGTTTCTGCTCTACACCAAGAGAGCAGTGCTCAAAAAGAGACTATCTCTAGCCAAGATCAACAAATTAATGCTGGATATTATATTATCGGCTCGAAAAATGAGCTAATTGCAGCAAATGTAATGTCAAAAGGCGGTCTGTTTAAATCTGCTAAGATCTCTTACCAAGCAGAAAAGTCTGCATTCGTTAAGATCGATATCAGAGAGGTTACTGAGATTAATTTAAATGCTAAAAAGGCTAAAGTTCTTTCTGTTCATCCAAACGGAACTTACACTTTAGAGGCTGACGCAAATGGAAATCAAATCCTTAAAATCTCTAAGCCTACTACATTCTGGGAACAGACAAAATACTTAGTAATTCAAACTCAATAATCTTTTTATGAAAAAAATAGGAATCATTATAACAGCTATTGCTTTTTTGTTTTCCTGCAAATCTAATATGACAGAAAATCCACTTTTGACTCAGTCCGATAATCCATATGGAGCTCCAGCCTTCGACAAGATCAAAAATGAACACTATAAGCCAGCTTTCGATGCAGCAATTGCTGAAGGTAAGGCTCAAATAGACTCTATTGCAAACAATCCCGAAGCTCCTACTTTCGAGAATACTATAGAGGCGATGGAGTATGCTGGAAGAAAGTTATCAAACATCAGTGCAATCTTCTTCAATTTGAATGAAGCATGTACAGATACAGTTATGCAAAAGATTGCATTAGAGGTATCTCCAATGTTGACAGAGTATTCAAATGACATTCTTCTTAATGAGAAGCTATTCGAAAGAATTAAAGCTGTCTACGAAAAGAGAGACTCTTTGAAATTGGAAGAGGATCAAGCAAGAATTCTTGAGTTGACTTACAGAAGTTTTGCACGTAATGGTGCAAACCTACCTAAGGAGAAAAAAGAGGAGTTCAGATCGATTAAGAAAGAGCTTTCTCAATTAACTCTTAAATTCGGACAGAACGTTTTAGAGGCTACTAATAAGTTCTTTATCAACATTACCGACAGCACTCAACTAGCTGGTCTTCCTGAATTTGTAAAAGAGGGAGCAGCAGCTGAAGCTAAAGAGAGAAAGCTTGAGGGTTGGGTAATCACACTCCAAGGTCCTAGCTATATTCCATTTATGCAGTATAGCGAAAACAGAGAGTTAAAAGAGAAACTTTGGAAAGCCTATAACAGTAAATGTTTAGACGGAGAGTTGAGCAATCAAGAGAATATTAAGAAGATCGTTGATTTAAGACTTAAACTTGCTAATCTTCTTGGATATCCAACTTATGCTGACTATGTTCTAGAAGAGAATATGGCAAAAACTCCTGCTACAGTAAATAGCTTCCTTGACGATCTACTTGCTAAATCAATGCCTTTTGCTAAGAAAGATCTTGCAGAAATTCAAGCTTATGCAGAAAAATCTGGATTTAAAGGAAAATTAATGCCTTGGGATTTTAGCTACTATTCAGAGAAGTACAAATCTGAAAAATACTCTCTAAACGATGAGCTACTAAAACCATACTTCAAATTAGAGAATGTTCAAGCTGCAGTATTTGCTCTTGCAGATTCTTTGTATGGTATCAAATTCACTGAAAACACTAAGATTCCTGTTTATCACCCTGATGTAAAAATCTACGAAGTATCTGATGCTGATGGACGCTTCTTGTCTTTACTGTATCTAGATTATTTCCCAAGAGCTAGCAAAAGAGGTGGAGCATGGATGACATCATTCAGAGACCAATATTCTCAAGGTGGCGTTGAGTACAGACCATTTGTAAACATGGTTATGAACTTCACAAAACCAACAGAAAAATCACCTTCTCTTCTAACCTTCGACGAAGTAACAACTTTTCTTCACGAATTTGGGCATGCACTACATGGAATGTTGAGCGAAGGAAAATATCCTAGCTTAACAGGTACAAGTGTTGCAAGAGATTTCGTTGAATTACCATCGCAAATTATGGAGAACTGGGCTGTTGAAAAAGATTTCCTTAAGTCATTCGCAAAACATTATCAAACTGGCGAAGCAATTCCAGAGGAGTTGATCCAAAAGATCATCGATTCGAAGAATTTCCTCAGCGGTTATGGTAGTGTAAGACAACTCACTTATGGAATCAACGATATGGCATGGCACTCATTAGCAAAAATGACTGATAAAGGTGTTATAGACTTTGAAAGAGCAGCTATTACAAGAACTCAATTATTACCGTTTGTTGACTCAACTGCAATCTCTCCTGCATTCAGCCATATATTTGCAGGTGGATACTCTGCTGGATACTACAGCTACAAATGGGCTGAGGTTTTGGAAGCTGACGCATTCGCTCTATTTAAAGAGAAAGGAATCTTTAACAAAGAGGTTGCCAAGTCTTTCAGAGACAACATCCTGTCAAAAGGCAACTTAAAGGATGCTGCTGAACTTTACAGAACATTCCGTGGTCGTGATCCTAAGCCTGAGGCTTTAATGGAGAAACTTGGAATGACTGGAAAATAAACGCACACAATCCAAACGTAATATTTAGAAAAGAGGAGCAAAACAAACGCTCCTCTTTTTTGTTAATGACAAAAAACTCACTATTGGAGGTTACGGAGAGGTGCACTTCAATCAACCAATGAATAAAGGGGTCAAAGAGAACGGAACTCTCGACCTTCATCGATTGGTTCTATTTGTAGGTTACAATTTCACCGAAAAGACCCAATTTATATCAGAGATAGAGTTCGAATATGCAAAAGAGCTTTGGGTAGAGCAAGCATATCTACAACATCGATTAAACAAATACATAAACATCAAAGCTGGATTAATTTTAGTACCAATGGGAATCATAAATGAATACCACGAACCAGTTACATTTCATGGCGTTGAGAGACCCATTATCGACAACAAAGTGGCACCCTCAACATGGAGAGAGATAGGAGCTGGAATAAGCGGGACAATTGAGCAGGCTTCATTAAAATATCAATTATACGTTATGGGGGGACTAAATGGATTCGACACCAAGGGGACATTTACAGGTTCTGGTGGATTGAGAGAGGGGAGACAAAAAGGGTCAAAAGCTTATGTAAGTTCGCCAGCTTTCGCTGCCAGAGTCGAATATTTTGGGTTAAGAAACCTTAATTTAGGGCTATCGGGATATATCGGAAAGTCGCAAAGTAAACTCTACAACAAGTTAAACACTAATCTTGAAAATGATGTGAGAAAAGCAGACTCTTCGGCAGTAGGAATCGTGATGATTGGAGCAGACGCAAGGTATAGTCGCAGAGGATTAGAATTAAGAGGACAACTCTATCATACCTTTCTCTCAAATACTGCAGAGTACAATAAATTTACAAAAACAGGGACTAAAAATAATGATCTAGGAAAAGAGATTTCGGGTTTTTACGCAGAGGCTGGCTATGATGTTTTGTCACTAACACAAATAGAAGACTATGGTCTAGTTCCATTCTTTAGATATGAATTTTACAATATGCACTCTGCAACAGATGCAATTACTACAGCAAATCCTGCATATAAAAACACAATTCTTACTGCTGGATTAACATTTAGACTCAATAAAAATGCCGCATTTAAAACAGATATGCAGTACATAAAAACAGCTGCTAACCAAACGTGGATGAAGACACTCAATATGGGAATTGCAGTAATGTTTTAAACCTTTACTAAGACTAATTATCATGAAACTATTACTGATATTGCTTTTGACAGCAACAATCACATCATCAAATAATGTCGAAAAGGAGATGAGGAGTATTTTCAATCAGCAAGAGTACGCTCTTATTCAAACATCAGATAAAGATTTCAAAAAAATTGAGATATCCGGCAAAAGTGTCGGATATCTCTTCGATGCAAAGATCGTAAGTATCCCCAAAAGCATGGAGAGATACAATCTGATTATAATCTATTCAAATGACCTTTCGATTCGCAGAATTGCAATCTATGATTTAGAGTCCCATTATGGGCAAAGGATTGCATCACAAAAGTGGTTGGCACAATTCGTAGGATATAACGGAAAAAGGGCACCAAAACCTGGAAAGGATATTGATGCCCTAAGTGGTGCTACATATTCTACAAACTCATTTTGCGAGGTTGTATATAAAACGACAACCAGGTTAAAAAACCTTGCCGCTTCCAGCAATTAATTTAATATTATAACTCTCTTCAAAATATTTAAAATACATAAAGAGCTTATAATTGAAATCTAAATCGTATTTGGTAGTTGCATCATAATCTATATAACTGCCAACTCTTCTGTCGCCCATAGAATATCTGCGGTTCCACTCAATAACGTACATGTTGTTCATAGACTGCAGGTATTCATTTGTATATTGCTTCTTAGAAAAAGTCTTTCCACTGAACCAAAAGTCAAAACCTGGATCGAAGACAATCAGCTCATAAGTAGTTGTATCTTTTCCATTTGTAGCATCAACACCAAGGCGTCCTTGTTTACTATCAGAACTTGATCTGATTGATCCACATGATATTATTACCAATGCAATAATACCGATTGACAAAAATTGTAAAAATCTTTTCATAATAATCGGTTTAAATTAAACATTTCTTTGGGTTCTGAGTTTAAGATGAATCAAATATAACATTTACTCAGAACATTTCATATTGAAAAAAGAAAAAATTTTTGGTATAGAAAAAAATGTCTTCTTTATAGGTGTGACAAGCTTTTTCAACGATACATCAATCAAAATGGTGTATAGTGTTATGCCTCTTTTTTTGCTCTCAATTGGAGCTAGTAAGACAGCAATCTCCGCAATCGAGGGGCTATCGGAGAGTATTGCTTCGTTTGTAAAAGTTTTATCTGGCTTCTGGAGCGACAAATTAGGTAGATACAAACCTTTTTTGGTAATTGGCTACACACTTTCGACTCTAGTTACACCGTTCTATGCAATCTCTAAATTTGCAGCAGAAATTATGACTCTGCGAATCTTTGAAAGATTCGGAAAAGGTCTAAGAGCGGCTCCACGTGATAGTATGATTGGACAAGCAACAGGAGACAACGACTCTGGTAAAAATTTTGGTTTTCATAAAGCGATGGACAATAGTGGAGCAGTGCTCGGACCACTAATAGCAATGGCTCTATTGTATTACTTTCCCGACAACTATCAGTTAATCTTTATAATAGCCTCCATCCCTGCTCTTTTTGGCGTACTCACAATAGTTCTGTATATAAAAGAGAATAGTATCAAAAAAGTTGAACATAGTTTAGCTGGCGCAGTAAACAAGATTCCTCAAAGATTTTACTGTTTTTTGATTATTGTGTTCGTCTTTTCACTAGGAAATTCAACAGATGCTCTTTTACTTGTAAAGACCTCCGAAACAGGCATTTCTCACTCTTTAATACCGCTTGTATTCATGTTATATAATACAGTTTCTGTCATCTTGGCTGTTCCAATTGGAAAACTTTCTGATAAAATTGGTCACGGAAAGATGATTGTCATTGGATTCTTTCTCTATTCAATAATCTATTTCATCTTTGGCTACTCCTCGCATTTTGGAGTCTTCTTGCTGCTCTTTGCGCTTTATGGGATTTATAGTGCAATGACAGACAGTAGTCAAAAAGCTATGATCTCAGACATCGTACCCCATGAAATAAAAGGGACGGCATTTGGTTTGTACCATGCCGTCCTCGGTATAACTTTCTTACCCGCTAGTCTTTTTGCTGGACTTCTCTACGATTACGTCAATTCATCTGCCCCATTCTACTTTGGTGGTGCATTGTCGTTAATTGCAGCCTTGCTGATGCTTCTCTTTCTAAAGACCGAAGGTAGATGTAGAATTAGTTAATAATTAATTTTGACTCCTTCTGAACAGAGAGTGGCTTCTTGTCAATCTCAACATCCTCGATCAAGATACCTTTAGGGTGGACAACAGAAACAGGAATCTCATCGTTGAACAGATAGTTAAACAAACTTTGTTCTGCAGATACACCCAAAACTCTTTTAAGCTTTGTAAATGGAATCACTCCAATCTCTGCTCCAGTAACAATCTTTTCGCTTCCATCTGCTACATTAACTTTAACTAGTTTAATCTCATCATAAGCCGCTATTTTTTTGACGATGTAGCAATAGTCCAATCCCTCCTCTTTTGCAGAGGCAATCAACATTCGCTTAAGACTGTCGCAGTTGGCAGTTGAAGCAGACTTAATTACTAAATTTCCAGGTGCTTGAGCTAGTGAAATTGCTCTAGGTTTGACCCCAAATCTAAGGCTGCCTGTACTCTCTTTAATTTTAAGAGTTGGCACTCTTGTACTTAACAGAGTTTTAAGAATTCCATTCTGAATTAGTATCACACTGTCTTTGGCTTTTACTCCTTGGGCATCGTATAAATATGAGCCCAATAACTCATTACCTCCAAACTTAATATTAGAGGTGATATTCATTACTGAGATTCTACTATCAACAACCTTTTTACCTATTCTCTCTTCGAGTGGTTTGATATTTTTCATGTTTCCAACATTCTCGGGGCGCGCTACAGTTGCCATAACTTGGATTGGTTTGCGGAATGAAAGTACACCTGACTGGCCTGCAATATTTTCTGCAAACACAGCACCGGCAGCCTCTTCTACAAATAATACTGGACCTAAGTAATACTCATCTACCGAATTAATGTCGTACATCGAAGAGAGATCATTTGCAAAACTCGAAGCCATACTCAATAACTCGGACTCTGTAGGTAGTTTTTGAGTGCTTTTGGCATAAAACACTCTTTTATCTTTGACAACCTGTTTTTTAGAGTTCCTGATTTTTGCAGACATTGTAATACGGATATATGCTACAGGCTCTTTAACCTTTGTTCCTTCGTTTGAAACATAGTAATAAACATTTTCAATTCCATCAATCTCTGCCTTTGCATCAAAGATGCCCTTTACCTCCGAAATTTTAAGAGATATCTTATCTGCTAGATCGGAAAGAGTTTTTTTATCAAGTGTATATTGCTCTAAATGTGGTGCATATACCTCAATTTTCTTCAAAGGAGTTATATCTTCTAATGCTTTCTCTTCGTCGCTTAAATTTGCTGTCTTTAAGTTATTCTTCTTTGAATTATAAACTTCAACTGCAAATTTGTATGCTAGATCATATGTCTGCCAAAAATTTCTCCTTAATTGATCATAATTATCGTCGCTAGTTGTGAATTGCTGCGATACCATACCATTTCCAGAGTATGAGTAGTCACTAGATAATTTACTGTTTCCAACATATAAATTGATCGAGTGCATTCTCTCCTTTGGACTCTCTTTAACATAAACAACCGAGCCCTTACTGCTAGTTATTGAGACATATCTGTTTTCACTGACAGTGCAAGAAATGAAATATATAGGAGGAGCTCCTGGCAGTTTGAGATCTTTTTCTGCTCTTTTCATCTCATCCTCCATCGCTTTGAAAAGGATGTTGTCATTTGTCTGAGCATAAGTTGTAGCAGACAAACAAATGAGTATGAGTAATATATTTATAAATTTTCTCATTACAATTTTGAGTTTAAATTATGGTCTTGGCAACAATGCCGGAGTTACTGATGGTTTCGGTTTTTTCTGTAATTCAACCTTATTGACAAAGATAGTTGGAGAGATCGCTGTTACTGGGACATTACCAGACGAAGCACCACATGTACCTGTAAAGATTTCGTATTCTCCACCTGCATGTTCAATATTTGAAAACATCGACAAAGGTGTGCCAATCATATCGACACCTCTCACCAATTCATCTTCTCTTCCATCCACATACACTCTATATACCTCTAAAGGAGTAACATTAAACGAATTTGCACCACTTCTTCCTGTCTGAGTAAATCCGCCAGTAACGGCTTTAAAGAAGTATCCATACTCTTTACCCTGTTTCTTTGCCTCAGAGATTAGAAGTGCACGAAGCTCAGCATCTGTCTTATAATTGTTTGTCTCAACTATTAAGTTAGATTGGCGCGAAGTAGGATCATATTCAAACTCTGCTCTTGCATGACCATTGGATTCAGGAAATCCTTCCAGACCTGTTCTAGTCATCAAGAAGTTTTTAAGGATTCCATCTTTTACAACTTCAACCCTTTTTCCCCTTACACCTTGATCATCAAAAATGTAATAACCGTTTAATGGACTTCCTTTGAATTTTTTCATTGTAGGATCACATAAAACGCTGATAGCCTTAGGCAGAACATATTCATTTACCATATTTTTAAATGTCTGACCATCGCTATCGCTTTTCATCTTTTGACCCTCTATCCTATGTCCAAAGATCTCATGGAAGAATACACCACTTGCCGAACCAGAAAGTAAAGCAGGTCCGGTATAGGGTTGTACTAATGGGGCAACTTTCAACTTACTAAGTTTTGCGGACATCTGTTTTAGATCGTTCATAATCTCAGCCTCCGATGGTAACTCTTCGGGGAAGAATGCAAAATAGCTCTTATGAAGAGGGAGTTCCATTCCATCTTCTGCCATAGTCATCGCTCTGATGCTTAGCAAAACATATGTTCTATTCTCTGCAACCTCAGCCCCTTCGGTTGAAACAAAGTATTTCCTCCAGATTTTAAAACTCATTGTCGCATTTGCGCTGATAATATCTTTATTGTCAGCAAAGAATCCGCTGTATTTGTTGAGTTTTTTCTCCCAAGCTTTAATATCTAATTGAGTTTTGTCGTCTTTAAGAACTGGTTCAAAATATTTTTCAGCTTTGGCTTTTGTAAAATCGGCAGATTTATCTACGTTTTCTACTTTCACACCTCTTTTTGCTTTTGCTCTTTCAAAATTTGAAACGGCAAACTTATATCTTGAATTCACCTCTTCGCGGATTATCTCTGTGAAGCTTTCAATTCCTAATTTTGTATCGTACGGGAGCAAAATTGTAGGTGGACCCGCAAATCTATTTACTACTACTCCGTTTTGAGACTCATTGAAGTTATCAAATTCTGGAGAGCCTACACGTACTTGTGGAACAAAAATAATCTGTCTCTCTGTCTCAACGGTGTTGACAGCTCCCATAGAGGCCTTTATTACTCTACTGTAGTTATCAATTACACGGTAGTTCATATAATACGGAGGATACTCTCCCTTGCCAAGTTCTGTCATCTGGCTCTGAAGCTCTGTTTTGAGCAAATCGAGCATTCTATCTTGACAAAAGGCCGGATATAATCCGGCCCATGTCATAGAAATAAGTACAACTAATCTTTTAAACATCTATGTTTTTACTTAAGTTTCATTTCGTTAATTAGATAACCCGCTCCTGCATATTTATCGACTACCCAAAGGACAAATCTGATATCTACACAAACGGTTTTGAAATATTCAGGATGGAAGTATGCATCACCACTCATCGACTCTCTGTTTCCATCGAAAGCAAGTCCAATTAATTCGCCTTTTCCATTGATTACTGGACTTCCTGAATTGCCTCCTGTAATGTCATTATTGGTTAAGAAGTTTACATAAAGCTGACCGTTTTCGCCCCATCTTCCCCAGTCTTTAGCTTTAATTATCGCCTCTAGCTTAGGTTTTACGTTGAACTCGTAATTAGTCTGATCTTTTTTCTCAAGGTAACCCTTAATAGTTGTTCTATAGCCATAAGTAATACCATCAGCGGGTTGGATGCCACCTACTGTTCCGTATGTAATACGCATAGTTGAGTTTGCATCTGGGTATTGTGGAAGACCTTTTGACTCTCTCATTTGATAAAGAGCTCTAGTGTATTGTGAAGTTAAAGCCTCAGTATCGAATCCAAGCTGAGTGATCATTTTATTGGTTATCTCATTGAATGTTTGGATAGAGCAAGACTCTGCCAATAAAATTGCTGGATCAGACAATATCTCCTCTTTCGATCTTGGTGTTTCAAAGTATTTGTAAAGTTTATCTTTTTGAGTAAAGATTGAGTTGTCATAGATATAGTCTGCAATTCTGCCTGCATCTCCGTTGTACTCTTTAACCCATTTAGCAAGTGCTCCACCATAATATTCTGGTTTAACATATTTGATAAAGAACGCTAATTGTTGGCGGAATAGATCTCTATCTGTCGCTAAATCATAAACATCATAAAGTGATCTTTGAATTGCTGCATACTCTGTTTTAAACATCTGATCATTAGCAGAAATCTTCTCGATTCCACCCTTCTCCATGTCACGAGTTACATTTCCAAATCTCTTAGCAGATTGCACAACTTCCGAAATTGAAACAAATGACTCTCTGAAGTAAGCCTTTTGTTTTATCAGTTCAGCTCTTGCTGCAAATCCTTTTTCTAACTTAGCAAGCAGGTCGCCATATTTTTCCTTAGCCTTTGGATCTGACTCAATCCATTTAGCAAGCTCTCTCTCCTCTTGTTCTCTAATACTTATAACATCGTATCTGATAAAGCATTTGTTCTCCCATTTTGCATAGTCGGTATAGTTGCTGATTCCGAAATATTTATCAGAATATTTAAGTCTTACAGTAGGATTGGCATCCATATGTTTCTTCCAAACATCAAGTTTTGCTCTTCTGATCTCTACAACAATTGGATTCAAAATCTCTTGTTTCTCTTTCACCTCAAATGATGATACATAGCGATTGATCTTTCCAGGGTATCCAAGAATCATTGAGTAATCATTCTCTTTAACACCTTTTGTTGAGATGTTCAATACTCTCTTAGGCATCAATGGTTTATTCTCTGCAGAATATTTTGCTGGTTTGCCATCTTTGTCGGCATAAACTCTATAAATTGCAAAATCACCTTTATGTTGTGGCCATCCCCAGTTGTCTGTCTCACCACCGAATGCTCCGATTGAAACTGGAGGTGCTCCAACTAAACGAACGTCTGAATATACTTCGTACAAAAACATATAGAATTTAGTAGAGCTCCACATTGATGCACACATTGCTTCGAGATTATTCTTCTCCTTATAGCGCATCTCAATATGTTTGAATACTCTTCTCATGATTGCGCCTTTGAATCCTTGCTTTTGTAGTTCTGCTACATCTGCTTTTACTTCGTCGGTTACATCAATCACCTTTCTAAGGAAAAGTACATTTTTACCAGGTATTGGCTTCTCCTCTGATTGGTTCATTGCCCAGAAACCATCTTCGAGATAGTTCTTTTCTGGAGTACTAAGTGCATGTATGTCACCATAGGCACAGTGGTGATTTGTAATCATTAGTCCCTTATCGGAGATCATACTGCCAGTACAACCAAAATCTAATGAGACAATTGCGTTGCTAAGCGCAGCGTCATTCTCTTCATTATAAATCTCTTTCGAAGTCAATTTAAGACCTTTTTTTACCATTTGAGGGTAAATGCTCTTCTCGAACATATTCACAAGCCACATACCTTCGTCCGCTCTTGAAAAAGAGGGAAACAGTATGGTTAATGCCACAAGGGCAATTGTCAATTTTTTTAGCATAATTATTTATCGTTGATTTTTAATTCCTTGATAATATTACTTGCTCCTGCATATTTTTCGATAACCCACATAACATATCTGATGTCAACACACACCGATTTGCAATAGCCCTCCTTAAAGAAGACATCTCCGCTCATCGACTCTCTGTTTCCATCAAATGCTAATCCTATCAACTCTCCACTTCCATTTAGCACTGCGCTTCCGGAGTTACCTCCAGTTATATCCATATCTGCGAGGAAATTTACATATAATTTACCATTTTTGCCCCATCTGCCCCAATCTGATGTCTCTAATTTTTTCTGCATCTCTGGTTTAAGATTGAACTCATAATTCTTTGGATCATATTTCTCTTCTATCCCTTTTGTTGTTGTTTGATAGTGGTAGTAGATTCCGTCAGCAGGTTCAATTGGGCCAACTTCTCCAAAAGTCACTCTCATTGTTGAGTTAGCGTCAGGAGAGATCGCTTTACCCTTCTCTTGATACATTTCGTACAGTGCTTTTGTATAGAGAGTTTTCTCTTTTCCTAAAGAGACATTTACGCTGTCTAAAATTCTATCTTCCACTTTGTTGTATGGAATGATTCCTGTTGTTTTAACAACTGTAATTACTGGATCTGCAAGTAGCTCTTCGATTGTTCTCTCTGAATTGAAAAAATTTCTAAGACGAACCGAGTCTGTGATAATACTGTTGTCGTAAACATAGTCGGCAATTTTAATTGGATCGTTGCCAAGACCTTCTGCCATCTTTTTAAACTCTTTATCATAAAATGATGATGGTACGTTTTTCAAATAATAGCCAAGCATAACTTTAAATAGCTCTCTGTCTGCCTTAATGTCGGACTCATCATATTGTTTCGCTGCAAATTTATTGACATATTCAGCAACAGATTTGTCTTCCATTGAGAATTTTGTCTTTCCAGCTTTTTTAAGAGAGCTCGCCATTGAGTTCATCCTAGACGCAATTGCGACAAATTCTGCACCTCTCACCATTGACTCTCTGAAATTCTCTTTGATTCTTGTAATCTCCGCTTTTGATGCGTATCCGTTTTTCAGATTTTCAATCACCTTCCCATATTTTGCTACTCTCTCTGGATTGGCTGCAATCCATGCCTGAAGTTCCTTCTCTCTCTTTTCTATCTGTGAAATGATTTTATATCTTCCAATGCAGATATTTTCCCACTTAGCATAGTCGGTATAATTACTGATTCCGAAGTATTTATCGGCATATTTTAATCTTACTGCAGGACTTGCATCCATATATTTTTTCCAGACTTCGAGTTTAGCTCTCCTGATTCCACTGATTACTGGATTGAGGATCTCGTACTTCTCCTTTAGTTCAAAAGAAGATGTGTAACGATTTGTCGATCCTGGATATCCAAGTACCATTGTAAAATCATCTTTGTTTACTCCTTTAGACGAGACAGTAAGGTATTTTGCTGCTTTCAATGGAACATTATCTTTAGAATATTCTGCTGGTTTTCCCTCTTTGTTTGCATAGACTCTATACATTGCAAAGTCTCCTTTGTGCTGAGGCCAGCCCCAGTTGTCGGTTTCGCCTCCAAATGCTCCGATAGAGACAGGAGGTGCTCCAACAAGGCGAATATCTTTGTATGTTTCATAGAAGTACAAGTAGTATTTACTACCTCTCCACATAGACATTAATGCAACTTCGTATGGTTGATTGCTATATCTTTTTTCAAACACACCTGAGACTTTGTTCATAAAGAATAGTCCACGAGGTCCAGCCTTATCCAAGCTATCGATTACTCTGTTTGTCTCATCGGTAACATCAATTACTCTTCTTAGAAATGTAACTTGTTTACCTTTGATTGGAACCTCTTGGTCGCGAGTCATTGCCCAAAAACCATCTTCGAGGTAGTTTTTATCTTTAGTACTTAGCTTATGAACATCTCCATATGCACAGTGGTGGTTCGTAATCATTAGACCCTCCGCTGAGATGATGCTTCCACTGCAGCTTCCGCCGTCAATAGCTACTATGGCATCGGAAATCGCTCCACCTTTGTCGTTATATATCTCATTTGCAGACAATTTCAGTCCTTTGGCCTTCATTTGAGCATAAAGCTGTTTGTCAAGTAAATTGACCAGCCACATTCCCTCATCTGCATAAGTTTTGAAAGCAACAATCGTGAGAAGTGCGATAGTTGCGATTGATTTTTTTAACATGTCGGTTTTTATTAGGGAAAATAAAAGAGCTGCCGATTTTCATCGGCAACTCTATAAGATATGATTGTTTGTTAGAAGTTGAATCCAAAAGAGAATTCATAATAACCTCTGTTAGCTCCTCCAGAATATTGACTAAAAATAATTCCGTCACGTATTGGTGCTTGAGGTAATTGTATATGAGTAGCTTTAAATGCGGCGTAAACTGATTTACCCGATTTCGGTTCTACAGCATATGTGAATTTTGAAGCAAATGAGAATCTATATTTGTTGGCAGTGTTGTACATAAAATCTGCATATAATAGCTTTTCATTTTGTTTTAAGGCTCCAGTTGTTAAAGGGTTCTGAGTCTTTAACATATCACCTTTTCCAAATGTATATCCATATCCAACAGATAAATCCAATTTAGACAAATCGCTGGTCATTACACTTTTGGCAACTGACCCGTACACTTCAGACAAATTGTAATTTTGTTCGTATTTTGCAGGGTATACTTTATATTGTTTGTCGATCTCAAAATAATTGAATCCTGCTGAAAATGTCCAATCTATTAACCATTCGCTCTTTTTAAGATATGCGTTGTATTCTGCACCATAATTCTTTGATGTTTGAATATATCTCAAATCTTTACCGTATTCGAAATATGCCCACACATTGTTTTCCCCAGGTACTCTTTCATAATTATTTATTACATTATACGAAAAAGTCTCATCACTAATGAATCTTAAGTTTACTATATGATCAACAAACTTAGTAGAATACTTAGCAACTCCATTATACTTATATTTTAAGCCGTCAATAGTGGCATACCTCTTTAATAAATTATTATCTTCAAAATCATTTTCCCTAGTATAGTTAACTTGCAATTGGTTATAAAAAGCTAGTTTCCCTAGCTTCAGCTCTACTTGTAAAGCACCACCAAAGATATCGGAAAAGTAGCCTCTCTTGTAAGTTGAAGACGAGTTAATACCAGACTCTGTATAGAAAAAGAAGGGTTCAAAATAATAGAGACTTTTACCAGTTACATCGCCTAAGTATTTGTATTCAACTCTCTCAACCGAGTGGCTATAATTCGCATTTAAACCAAGTGTTAGGTATTTTGAATTAAATGTTACACCTGGGCGTACAGAGAAATCAGAAAACACATTACTATTTCGTCCATCTTTTCTTTTGGCCCCTGTTGCTGTATGATAATCAAACGCTACTCCCAAAGAATACTTATCATTAACCTTGTAGCCAATCTTAGCTGCTAAAAAATAGTCCTCTCTAAGTACTTTACCTGGCACAGAATCGCAAATAGGATTAAGTGCTGTATTAGGATAAATAGTTCCTAGCCAAGATTGATTTTGTCTAACTCCATAATCATATCCGAAACTACCATAAAAATAGAACTTTTTAACCTTCATATACGACTTCGTAGAAAGACCAAACGATTCATATACTTGCGGGTCATTATAATTTGTATAATCTCCGCTTTGGTTTGAAAAGTATCCACCAACTGTAGAGAAGTCCTTAACCTTGTTAAACACAAGGCCTGCACCATTTTCCGAAGTAAGCCAAGGAGTCTTTAACTCAATTCTTTCGAAAGAGTAGAAACTTTTATCAGCAACTTCCTGAGCTCTGAGTGTACTTATTTGAAGACTCAAAGCCAATATTCCTGCTATATATAGTGTCTTGTTTTTCATCTTTGTTGTCATTAGTTGTTAGTCAATGAGGCTTTGGCTCTCTTCTCAAAATCCACAGAAGAGTTATTTGTATCCATATAAACGATCCTTCCTCCTGCAGCAGCAGTTGCGACTGGATCGACTTTCCTATGAATACTCTGACCTTGTCCCGAGCCATCAGTTATGGCAAATCCATTATCAACTTCAGGCCTAATTCTTTTTGTGTCAGTAATGTTTTTAAAGCACTCAACTCCATCCAATACAAGATTTTTATCAACCATTAAGCAGTCAAAATTTCTATTAGTTAGTTGTTTTGGATGCCAAGTATATGTTGATTGCACAAATTGATCAGTTGTTTTTCCTCCTAGTGAGTATATAAATAGTGCTGGACTAACTATAGACATTACATAAGATGTAGCAGTACCAACTTTCCAATACCCTTTAAGTAAATTGACTCCAGCGTTTGGAACGGCTTGAGCCTTTGTGAGAATTGGATCAAATAAAGCCCAATAACCAGCCTTCCCTAAATCTACAGATGAAGAGACAGTTGCTTTATGATTAATTGCATTTAAAGAAATTACAACCTCTCCTCCAGGCAATAGGGGATAATCTTTACCTCTACCAGGAAACATCCATCCCATACTAGTCGCAGGTAAAGAGTCACGTAATTCTGTAGTGCCCGGTTTTACCCAAGCAGAAGTTGCTCCGTTAGTTGGAGCATTAAATGGATCAATTACTCCTACACATAATGAGTCTAAATAAGCCGTCTCACCAGTATTATTATATAAAATAAAATATTGATCCTTAGCATAAGATTTATTTGTAGCAACATCAAAACATCCACCATAGTAGAATTCCTTAATAATTATTTGGCCAGCTTTTGACACATTCAGATTCAGATTAGAGTTTATCAAAGCTGGATCTTTTGGTGTTGCTCTTATTTGTTCGGTTGTTCCATTAAATATATAGATAACTCCCCCAGATTCACTATGGCTAACTTGCGTTGTTGCAATATAAGTTCCATGCGCAACTCTAATCGTTGCCACACCTGCATTGTCAGTGACACCACTAAACTTCAAACCCGAAGATGGATCAGAAAGAGAAACTGTTAGCCCTTGTGTTGTATAATCAAACCCTAGTGGCATCTTAACAGTAATCTTCAGTACAGAAGACAGAGAGTCATCGGCAAACTGATCCTCTTTGACGCTTTTCATACAGGCACTTACCGATAAAAGCGCGATCAGAATAAATACATAGTATATTTTTTTCATCTCTATTCTTTTTAGAATGTTAGTTTTAACTCTGCTCCGAAATAAATATCAGTGTTTACTCGAGATCCAACTCCATTCGGGTTAGACTGGTTTTTCATAATCGGTGTAGAATTTGTAAAATTATTTGCATAAAACGAGAGCGACGCTAATTTACCTAACTCTTTCGTCACTCTTATATTTGCCATGAAATATGGGTCATATCCTGATTTAAGAAAATATGTAGTTCTGTTAGTTGCCATCCTTAAAGAAGCTAATCTACGCTTTAAATTATTATCAGACGTTGTCCAATAATCACTAAACGGACGTACTACACCATTAAAGTCCATATAAGCTACAGGATCTCTATATAAAACCTTATCATTAGATATGTTATTATAATCTCCATAAATCGGATTACCATTAGAGTCTTGCGCATAAATTTTACCATCATCATACTCATTCCATGTACGGTTCATCCATACACACTGAGCTGTTAATGTTACAACCATTCTTATAGATGGAATATTTGTAATGAAATTTAAATTAGTATTTAAACGATCTCTGTTATCGCCAATTGACAATAATGCTTCTCCAGAATACAATGCTACATATGGAAATTTTTGCTGTGGAACAATTGGATCTTGAACATCAGAGTAGTTATATTCAATTCCTGAATTATAATTTTTACTTCTTAAATATGCTCCAGAAACAATTATTGATGTATTCAAACTCTTAATCTTTCCAAAATTGATGTCGTATTCTATTCCCCATTTTTCAACAGCTCCTCTATTATCTGGTCTTTTGTATTTTAAGAACTCAGTATTAGTTGTGTATGTATGTTGAATATAATTACCAGAACCATCTTTAATCCAAATTTTTCCGTTTTCGAACTTTGGTGCAGCATTTGGATCTGTTATTGTTGAGTAATAGTCGAAACTTTTACTACTATATTGATAATTTTCACTTATTCCATTTTTTAAACTTTCATTGAAATAAGTTATATTTCCTTCAATTCCAGAAATATTAAAATCTAGACCTATCTCATATTTAGTAGTTTTTTCTGGCTTTAGATTATAAGGAAGGAGTCCATCTATCAACGATGTATTAATTAAGACTAATTCCTCATTAGTAGCAGTATTTCGGTACTGAAAAATTGTCCTATCATTGTAATCTGGTGCTGGATATAAATATCCTATTGTAGGAAGTTTTTGCATAATCCCCCAACCACCTCTGATAGAAAGAGCTCTAAATGTTCCTGTCCTTTTGTTTTGTAAAAAGTTATATTTAATGTTAAATCGAGGATCGATTGTAGGATCATAGCTATAACCTTTAATAATCATTTGATTTGCTCTTACTCCAGCAATTATCTCTAATGAAGTTTTGTAAATTGGAATGTTGATTTTTTCTTCGGCGAATACACTGAAATCGCTCATAAAGGGAACATCACTAAAGTGTCTTTCCCTGAAAAACTGAGGTCTAGCTTGGCCCTCATAATATTCTCCTCTACCTTTATTTCCTTTTGTATTAAATTCTGCACCTACTGTTGTTTTAAATAAAACCTTTTTAATACTTTTATTTAAATTACCAGATAATTTAGCATTGAAATACAGAGGGATGTCTTCTATTCGTTGATCTCTTCTATCAAGAACATTCGTAAAATAACCCAAGTTTAACCCCGGAGTTAAAATATTTGTTGTAGGTAGTGGAGGTTGATTTGTAACTTCATATTTTTGATTAGTTCTATTAGTATAGCCACCAGAAACATTATAATTAAGTGATGAAATCCATGATTTATTTAACATCCAACTTCCATAAATAGATAGTGAGAGATTTCTTTCTCTATTTTTTGTAAAATCTTCTTTTGAAACATCAGGATCGCTTGTAACACTATTTCCAGTCATGTAGCCACTTAATCTCACATTAAAACGAAGAGGTGTTGATTTATTCATAAATGTGTTAGAATAAGTTAGTCCTAAAGTCGTTCTATTAAAAATTTCTACAGGAGATATCCAATTTTTAAATGCTCTTGCATAATCTAAGTCAACATTTAAGTTTCCTTTATTATCTCCTAACGAGAAACCCTTTCCAAAAGAAAAGGCTTTGGTTTTGGGATCTGTTTTAATACGTATTTCATAAGGAGTTCTACCTGCCTTTGTAGTAACTAGAATTGCTCCAGAAGTTATATCACCATACTCTGCAGATACAATCCCTTTTAATACCTCAACAGATTCAATATTATCTGTAGATAATTTTCGAAAGTCAAGCGGGTCATTCGAGCTAAGCTTAGCATCATCAGATATCTTTGATCCATTCACTAAGAGACCTACACCTCTTGCATTGTATCCATTAGCATCAATTGACCTAATAGTAATAACATTTGCAGATGTCAAGTCTGGATTTTTAATAACGGATCCTGGAACAAGCTGCATTACGTCGGCAAGACTTGATGCCTGAAGGTGCTGAATTGCCTGTTTGTCAACTCTGGAAGAAGAATTCATTGTGGCCCCAGCTTTTGCTGTCACAACAACGTCATCGAGGGTAAGGTTATCCTCCTTGAGTTGAATGCGGAACGACGCTACATCTTTAATTATTTTCACTTGGAATACAGTCTTCTGATATCCAAGCGATGAGGCCTCGAGGTTGTAGGTTCCAGGTAAAATTCCTACAATCTTGAAAGAACCATCAGCGTTTGTGAAGGCCCAAAGATTAAGTTCTTTGATCAACACATTAGCATAAGGGATAGGTTCTTCTGTGCCCGAGAGGGTTACTTTTCCCTCTAAAGTGTACTTCTTTTGCCCCTGAGCAAAAGAGACAGGTATTATCAAAAGCGATAATAACAAAAGGACAAGCAATTTTTTCACTGTGTTATTATTTAGGTTATTAATTGTTTATTTCGTTTCAGGTTCTTTTATCATAGTCAATTTATTGTTTTGCTTAAACAATTCAGCGGCAAATTTTCTTAAGTCGGCTGGTGTAATCTTTTCCAACATTTTTACATATCCATCATACAGGTCAACACCTTCAAACAGCATGCTCGTAAATCTTGCCTCATTGAAAGCCTTTTTCGATTCCGCCTCACCAAACTTCTTTTTCATAAATAGAACTGCATCATTAACAGATCTTTGCTCTGGCCCCTCCTTTACAATTTTATCGATCTCACTTTGAACAAGTGCTAACAAATCGTAACTTAATTTTGGATCAGTTTCGAAATCAACTCTCAAAGATACTCTATTCTGCGGTTTTACAAACACCTGATCTGCTACTGAAACGTAGTAAGCACCACCTTTTTCCTCACGTATGCTGTTTAAATATCTGTCAGACAAAACATATCTTAAAATTGAAAGTTTAATATAATTTTCAGCACTATATTTCATATCTCCAGAATACAATACCGAAATCACAGTTCTAGGCGTAGTGGCTGTTTTAGACTTAAATGTCATATTTTTACACCCTTTTGCATAAATAGGGGAAGAATTGATAACTTTCAAATTGACAGGGAGAACAGGTAGTGTAGCCAAATATCTCTCAACCAATATTTTAGCATCACTCTCAGAAATAGGTCCCGAAAATACAAATTTGAATCCTGTTGCATTGCACATAGTTTTTCTGTAGTAATCAACAACTTCGTTGTATACGAGACCTTCTAAGTCTTTTGACTTAAGACTCTTTACAATAGGGCTACCAGAGTAAATAAAGTTTGTAACACTATCCATATAAATTATCTCTTCAGACATATCTTTCATCATCTCCTTCTGGCGATCAATAAATTTCACATATGAAAGAGAGTCAAATACTGGCTTAGTAAAGTTTAAATAGACTTGTTTCATCAACAACTCAGCATCACTCTTTTCAGAAGAGGCATCTAGCACTTTCGCATCTCTTCCGATACTATAAAAAACACCAGAAGTCTTACCGATCATAAATGCTTTAAGCTCTTTATCGTTCAAATTACCTAAACCCTTTATCCTTGAAATATTACTGATCATCTTACCTTTAGTAAGATCATTTGTTGACATATGAATTAAACCTCCATCTGACTCACCATGGATATGAATCTTCGCCCCATTTTCATTATTTGGAGCCCAATAAACAATTAGACCGTTGGATAGTCTCCACTCCTTATATCCAAACTGATTGGCAGCCTTTTCTTCAATAATCTTTCCAGCAGAAATCTTTGAAAAATCATATAAATCCTTTGCAATTGCATGCTCTTCAAAAGGAGTCAATGTTTTATCAATGTCTTTATAGATCTCGGATAAAACGAAAGACTCAGAAGGAAAAGTCTCTTTATCTGCAATATTTCCTGCAAATACAAATACTCTGTTGCTATCTGGAAAAATTCTATTTAAAGAAGAGTTAATATCATTCAGTGTAATCTCTTCTAAGATCTTACGCTCCAACTGTAGACGCTCTCTGTCTGTAATTAATGGTTCATCTTGAGTGAAGTGTCTAACAATATACTCAACGTACTGTCCGTTCTTTAAGTCTGCCATTGAGTTAATATTCACTGCATTCTTTTTGAGCATGTCCTCTTTAGATAATGCAAGATCCTTTTCAGAAAAACCATATTTTTTCACTCTCTTCATATCGGTTACCAAACCTTTAAAAGCGTCCTTGAGGTTTTTCCCGATTGGTGAGACAGTCATCTGAATGTAATTCATATCGCCATTGCCGTCGCCGGTTACTGCAACTGCGGTGCGATACAATGCTCCTGGTTTATCTTTCGCAATATCAAGCTTCTTACCAAGCATATTTACAGCAAGCGTAATAGCCAACTTATCATGAATACTCTTTGTAGAATGCTTTAATTCGGCTGTAGGCGCTTTATGTTTATAATATAACTTTACTGACAATGCTCTTGACTCAGGGTCAGTAAAGTATCCCAAAATTGGTTTATCATTCTGAGGAACTGAATAATTTATTTTCGCAGATGGTTTAGCTACTTTTGGAATCTTTGAGAACAGTGACACAACTTTTTTCTCAATCTCTTTAACATCAAAATCTCCAACTAATACAATTGCTTGTAGATCGGGTCTATACCATTTATGATAGAAATCAGTCAATACAGAAGGAACAAAATTATTTATAACAGCAGTATCACCAATAACATCTCGCTCAGCGAACTTTGAACCTGTATAAAGAATTTTAGCTGTGTTAGTATACATTCTACCTCTTGCATTATCTCCCAATCTCCACTCTTCTCTAATTACACCTCTCTCCTTATTTATCTCTTTAGGGTCGCAGGTGATATAAGAAGACCAATCGTGAAGCATTAACAATACAGAGTCAACAACAGAATTTCTATTTAAAGGAACATTCGAAATGTTGTATACAGTTCTCTCCTTAGATGTGTAGGCATTAACCTCATAACCGAATCTTACCCCAATTTTATTGAGATAGTCGAGCATCGTCTTTCCTGGAAAGTTTTTAGTACCATTGAAAGCCATATGTTCAAGAAAATGGGCAAGACCATCTTGGTTATCCTCTTCTTGGATGGCTCCAACATTGTGAACAATAAAAAATTCTCCCTTACCTGCAGGGTTAGAATTTTTCTTTATGAAATATGTCATTCCGTTGGCAAGCTTGCCAGAAACAACAGATTTATCCTCTGGAATAGTATAATATCCAGAAGATTGTGCCATTAAGTTCAACACTGCTAGCAATATAGCAGATGTCAGAACAATTATTTTTTTCATAGTTTAAGGTTTATAAACGAAGATGCTCGTCACTCACATTTACTGGTGGCGGTTTTCGTTTTAATAAAGACTACATAAACTATAAATGGTTTAATCGAACATAGGAGTCGAATTTATGATTAAACCATATTCGACATGCGCAGTCAAATAGCCAAACAATACGAAATAAAAATCCGAAAATTATGAAAAAACTTATCGCCATTATGTTAGGCTTTGTTTGCCTCTTCGCTGTTACAGCAACTGCACAAAACGGAAAAACCCCCGAAGTGTTCGCTAAAGAGAAAGTAGCATTCATGACCAAATACATTCAAATTACTCCAGAAGAGTCAAGCAAACTGATTGTTGTTTACATGGATTACCAAAAAGAGGCAAATGCAGTAATCGACGATAGAGAAAAACTTAAAGCGGTAATACAAGACTTGCCAAAAAAAATAACAGCAGTAATTGGAGAAGAGAGATACAAAACATACAGAGAGAAAGCAGCTGCAGATCCTGAAAATGCAAAAAAGAATAAACGATAACCTAAAATCAATAAACTATGAAATCTCTGTGGAAAAATCCGGCAAAAGCAATATTGCAATGGGGAACATTAATCGCCATTATAGTATTTCTTACAAAAATCTTCGGAAACGAGACAGCCGATCCTGAGGCATACTGTCCTCTAGGAGGAATTGAAACTCTAGGCTCTTATCTAGTAAATGGATCTCTAGCATGCAGCATGACAATGACCCAAATTATGATGGGAGTTGCACTTGCTGTTGGAATAATACTCTTCAGCAAACTATTCTGTGGATATATCTGCCCATTAGGCACTATCGGAGAATATACAGCCCGTCTTAGAAAAAAACTAAAAATCAAGACATTCGAAATAAAATCGAAGTCAATTGCAGACAAAATTTTAAGATCATTCAAATACATCTTATTATTTATTATTTTCTATTACACCATCTCAAGCTCCGAACTATTTTGTAAGAACTTCGATCCTTATTACGCCTTTGCTACAGGCTTTCAAGGAGAGTTGACTCTATGGATGGCAATTGCTGCAATCGCAGTTTTCTTTATAGGAAACTTTGTTGTAGATATGTTTTGGTGCAAATACATCTGTCCACTTGGAGCACTAAGCAATGTATTCAAATTCACCATATCATTTGTTATCTTGATTGGACTTTATGCAGTAGCAAATCTATCTGGACTGGCAATTTCTTGGGTATACATCTTGGGGGCTGTCTGTATTACTGGATTTATTCTAGAGATTGTTTACCACGAAACAAATATCTTCCCGATATTAAAAATCAAAAAAGATAAAGAGCTTTGTAATGACTGCGGACTTTGCACAAAAAAATGCCCTTACGGTATTGATGTTTGCAAAACCGACACTGTTAAAGACATCGACTGTACCCTTTGCGGCGAATGTATCACAGCATGTAATAAGTCTGCGCTGACAATATCTGGAAAAAAGAATCTCCGTTGGCTTCCTGCCATCCTGACTGTAGTTATGTTTGCTTTAGCCCTCTACTTAGGATCTGTATATGAGCTTCCAACAATTGACGAAAAGTGGGGTGACAAAACAAAATACGATAAACTAGAGAAGCTACAAGTAGATGGACTACGTTCGGTAAAATGCTTCGGAAGTTCAAAAGCATTTTCGGCACAACTTCAAAAAATCCCTGGAGTATATGGTGTTGCAACATATGTAAAGCACCATACTGTTGAAATCTATTACGTTCCAAGTGAAATAACTCCCGAAAAGATTCGCGAATTAATCTACACTCCTGCGAAATTTAGAATAGCTAATCCTCCTGCAGAAGAGAAACAAGTTAAAGTTGTGACTATTCGCACCGAAAAAATGTTTGACAAGATGGACCCAAATTATTTGGGAATGCAATTCAGACTAAGTAAAAAAGGCTATTATGGACTTGAGACAGAGTATGCATGTCCACTTATCGTCAGACTTTATATGAACATCAATGAGCCTATTGATATCGACTTTATTAAAAACACCGTTGAGATGAAAGAGCTACAGATGCCAGTTCATGGAGGTGGAGTGAAAAAGGTTGAGGTTGACTTCGAATTCATCTCAATTGAAGACAAAGTAGATACAATTTCAAAGAGAGAGTTCTTAGAGAGACAATTCCATTTCTACAAAAAGCAATACGAAAGTAATGTAGAAAAATATGCAGGCAAGAAAGAGGCTGTTTATGAAATTGTTTATACAGATTTAGATAAACCGCTTATCATTAGAAACATTCCATATCTTTCAAGCCACCTTTCACTTCAAGAAGGCTTCCTTGGAATCGAAACTGCTCTCAACGATAACGATCTTCCAGTTTTCAGAATTAAATACTCGCAAGAGGTTTTAAATGACGACAAAATATGGAAGGCACTTACAAAAACCAAATGGACTGTAAAAACTAAAGAGGGAGAGATTCAGGTTGTAGAACCTAAATTTACCTTCTCAGAACCTGGTGCAACTTTAAAAACCAACAAATAATGACCCTTTTCAACAAAACATTATGCACACTTATACTCGTTATGAGTGTGCATTTTGCTTTTTCACAAGAATTTGTAAAAGGCGACAAACTGCCAGTCGATGAACAGATTAAAATTGGTAAGCTCGAAAATGGACTAACCTATTACATCAGAAAGGCACAAAATCCTGCCAATAGAGCAGAATTTTTCATCATCCACAACGTCGGCTCACTTCAAGAAGAGAGCAACCAAAGAGGACTAGCTCACTTCCTGGAGCATATGGCTTTCAATGGAACAAAACACTATCCAAAGAAGAAAATGCTTGAATACTTTGCAAGCATAGGTGTAAAGTTTGGTGCAAATATAAACGCCTACACTTCGATGGACAGAACAGTCTACAACTTATCATCGGTTCCAGTGGTTAGACCAACTGTCGTTGATTCAGCCCTCCTAGTACTTCACGATTGGTCATACTACATCTCTTGTGAGCCTAAAGAAATTGAGGCAGAGAGAGGAGTTATCCGCGAAGAGTGGCGCAGAGGCGACGATGCGAGAACAAGAATGATGAAGGCAATCTTCAAGATTCAACAGACTGGGTCTAGATTTGCAGAGAGAGACGTAATCGGTCTCCCCGAAATCATCAATACATTTAAACCTCAAACTCTTGTTGACTACTACCACAAATGGTACAGACCAGACCTCCAAGCAGTAGTAGTAGTTGGAGATATCGATGTTAACGATATCGAAAACAGAATCAAAAAGATGTTCTCTTCTATTCCAAAGGCAAAAAATCCTGCAAAGAGAGAGAGCTATTCGGTTCCCGATAACGCAGAGCCAATCATTGGTTACATTACCGACCCAGAGAGCAAAGGATACTCAACAAGGATCGTAATTAAATACCCATTTGTTTCTACTCCCGAAAAACAGACAAAGCAACTCATCTACGACGAAGTGATGCAAAACTTAGTTAGCGAGATGATCAAAAACAGATGTGACCGTCTTCCTGCAGACTCAATGGTAAAAGCAGCAATCCCTGCAACTGGAGCCATAAGCTACGCGATGAGAACATTTACAATTACAGCACTTCCAATTGGAAACAGAATGGTTGACGCAGCTAAAGTTGTAGTTACAGAGATCGAAAGAGTCGCAAAACACGGATTCAGCAAAGAGGAGCTAACTATAGCAATCCCTGCTGTCAAAAAGCAGATAGAGAGCAACTACCGCAGAGCTAAAGATCAGAAGAATGAGGACTATGTTAACAGAATAGTTGAGCACTTCACTCGCAATGAGCCATTGATCTCTCCAGAAGAGAGATATAAGCTACAGACAGAGTGCTTAAAATCCATTACAACAGAGCAAGTTAATGAATTCACACCAAAAATGATCAGGGCCGACAATCGTCTGCTAATCTTTGCGTGTCCTCAAAAAGACTCTATTAATCTTCCAACTAAAGAGGAGTGCTTGAAATTCATGAAAGAGATTAAAGACTCTGACTTGCCAAAATACGAGCCTATAAAAAACAAAACACTCCAATTCGAAAAAAATCTGACACCTATAGCTGCAAAGAGCGAAGTAATATCCAAAGACACAACTTATACTTGGCAATTAGCAAATGGTGCAAAAGTTATTTTCAAAAAGAGTGGCGAGCAAGGAGATAATATCAAGCTATATGCAATAAAGAAAGGGGGCTACTCTGCAACAGATGAAAAAGATCTGAAGCTAACCCGTTTTATGGAGAGATTCACCTCTCAATTTATTATCGGTGGACTCAAAAAACAGGATATGACAAAATGGTGCGCAGCCAATAATGTATCCTTAAAGCCATCTATCGACTATAGATACGATGAATTTTCTGGAACTTTCACTAAGAAAAGTGCAGAAAATCTCTTCAAGTTACTAAATCTATATATGTCGGAATATTCTATCGATGATAAAGATATAGCCTATTCGAAGACTCAAACATTAAAAGAGCTAGCCATGCCAACTGGAAGTCATGAGATCTATAAAGACACATGCCAAAAATTAGAATACTCATACTACCCTTTCAGCGGCAAAATCACTCCATCGGAGATAGAACTTGCGTCTATAACAAACATCTCCAAACTTTATGATGCTCACTTCTGCACTCCGTCTCAATTTACTTATATCCTTTCTGGACCTGCAGAACCTTCGGAGATTAAAGCACTTTGCGAAAAATACATCGCGACCCTTTCTGATAAATCAGCTCCTACTTCTCAATTTAAAGACAGAGAACCTGTTGTACGCAAAGGAGAAGTATCTCTATTCTACAAAGGAAAAAATTTAAAAAGCTCTAAAGCAAGTTTTTATAGATCATATTCTGGAAAAGTAGAGTATACAACAGAGAACTATGTTAAAGCTCGTTTCCTTGTATATATCCTTAGAGAGAGGTATATGAAATCAATCAGAGAAGAGAAAGGTGGCACATATCATGTTGGTGTTGGTATTGGAACAATTCAATATCCTCAACCACTATTCAGAATATCTGTTGACTTCGACACCGATCCTAAGCTTGTACAAGAGCTTGCAGAAATCGTACAAAAAGAGATTGAAAAAGTCACTACCGAGGGGGTCTCAGATAAAGAGGTAAAAGAGGTGATGCTCTACCTTAAAAAAGGTGTAGAGGAGAAAAAATCTATTAAACGCGATTGGGCTGCAGATCTAAAAAACAGCATCAAAGGCAATGTTGACCTTACAATTGGCGAAGAGAACTATTTTGATAAAATCACATCAAAAGAGCTAAAGAAATTTGCTCAACAACTCTTCTCTCAAAAAAATCGGATGACATTTATCTTTGCTCCGGAAAACTAGTTAAATTAGATAGGCTGCTTTAAAAGCAGCCTTCTTTCTTATACCTATGCAGTAAAGTCTAGCGCAACTCTTTTTATTTAAGCCACAAAGCATCTTTCTGCACTCGCTTCTCATCCGAACTGTTGTAGATATTTCTAGCACCCTCTGGCGCAACACGCACAACACTACTCTCCTCTAAGTGTAGTGAAAGAGATCTCAGTTCCTGATGCATTTGTTGCCTCTTTAACAAATACTTTCCCCTTAATTTCAATTCCAAGTTTAGGATGAATCTAAGAAAAATTTTTTAGTTAGACGCATCTAACTATATTTGCAGAAAAATAAACAAATAATGGAAGAGCAGATAGCCCGATTAACAGAATTAATAACTGATACAGAACACTCTGTATGGACAAACTCTGGAATAACCGACATAACTCCATCTCAAGTAAAGTACATTGAGGCTATCGCTGGGCTTGTGAATCCAAACTTGACAGAACTCTCAAAGGTCCTGAACCTAAAAAAACCAACAGTTAAAATCACTCTCGACAAACTAGAAGACAAGGGATATATAACTCGAGTAAAATCCGATTCTGACAGACGAAGCGCACACATTCACCTCAGCGAAAAAGCAATTATAATCAACTACTTGCACAACGCAGCTCACAAACTGATCATCGATATCATTCGCGCCAAACTTACAAACGAAGAGGTTACAACTCTCCAGCAACTCATCTCAAAAATCACAAAATAACACAAACACAATGACAATCAACGACAACTCTCGATTCAACGGTTTATCGGAAAAAGAGGTAGCCGAAAAACAAAAACGAGATGGTTTGAATGAGCTTCCTGGCTCAAAAAAAAGAGGTGCACTTTATATTGCAGCAGGAATTATTAAAGAGCCAATGTTTATGCTCTTAGTAGCCTGCGGAACGCTCTATCTTATTCTTGGCGACATTAACGAAGGGATCATGTTGATGAGCTTCGTTTTTGTGATCATGGGTATCGAATACTATCAAGAGCGGAAAACAGAGAAGGCCTTGGATGCATTAAAAGATTTAGCAAGTCCAAGAGCTTTAGTGATCAGAGATGGAGAGACACGCAGAGTTGCCGGAAGAGAGGTTGTAAAAGATGATTTAATTGTTTTACAAGAGGGCGACAGAGTTCCTGCAGACGCAATAATCCTCACTTGCAATAATTTATCGGCAGACGAATCTCTTTTAACTGGAGAGTCTGTGCCAGTAAGAAAACGCGAGGCAGAAGAGAATGAACAGAGCTTTACCCCAGGTGGAGACGATCTACCTTATGTCTACTCAGGTTCGATGATTGTCCAAGGAAATGCTGTTGCAAGAGTAATCGCGATTGGGTCAAATACAGAAATTGGGAAAATTGGGAAGGCTTTAGAATCTGAAGAGGAGGAGCCTACAAAACTTAAGAGAGAGATGGGAGTCTTAGTGAAGAGACTTGCAATTATGGGAGCAATTCTATGTATCTCTGTCATCGTTATATTCACTCTCACTAGAGGCGATTTATTAAAAGGCTTCCTTGCAGGCATTACCCTTGCAATGGCGATGCTCCCCGAAGAGTTTCCAGTTGTGCTCACTATCTTTATGGCAATTGGAGCTTGGAGAATGTCTCGAAAAAGTGTCCTCACCCGCCGTCCATCGGCAATTGAGACATTAGGCTCTGCTACTGTTCTTTGCAGCGACAAAACGGGAACGATTACCAAAAACAAGATGACTGTCACAGCACTCTACAATAGAGACCACGTAAATTACACAGTAGCAAGCAACGGAGTGCCAGAAGAGTATCACGATATTATTGAATTCGGAATTCTATCTAGCCAAGTCAATCCTTTCGACCCAATGGAAAAGGCGATTATTTTGATTGGAGAGAAACATATGAGCGAAACCGAACATATTCATACAGACTGGACAATGGTCAAAGAGTACCCTCTTTCAAAAGAGATGCTTGCAATGTCCAGAGTATTCATAAATCCAGCCTCAAACCAAAAAGTAATAGCCGCCAAGGGTGCTCCCGAAGCAATTTTCGACCTATGCCATCTCCCTATTGAGAAAATTGCCATTTATGAAAAGGCAGTATCAGAAATGGCAGCAAAAGGGTTAAGAGTACTGGGAGTAGCAAAAGCTCATGTAATCGATAAAACTCTACCCGAAATTCAACACGATTTCGATTTTGAATTTATAGGACTTATTGGTCTCTCCGACCCTATCCGAGAAGAGGTTCCATTAGCGGTAAAAGAGTGTCGCGAAGCAGGAATCAGAGTAATTATGATAACCGGAGACTATCCTATCACAGCCTCCAATATTGGTAAAGAGATTGGAATTGAGACCCCCGAAAATGTAATCACTGGGCAAGAGTTGGCAGCAATGAGCGAAGAGGAGCTGAGTGAAAGAATCAAACATGTTAACATTTTTGCAAGGGTAATTCCAGAACAGAAACTTAAGCTAGTGAATGCTCTAAAGAGAAACGGCGAAGTGGTGGCGATGACAGGAGACGGCGTTAATGATGCTCCTGCGCTTAAGGCAGCCCATATTGGGATAGCTATGGGCGAAAAGGGAACAGATGTAGCTCGTGAAGCATCCGCTTTAGTACTGATGGACGACAATTTTGCCTCGATTGTAGGTGCAATCAAAATGGGCAGAAGAATTTTTGACAACTTACAAAAGGCTCTAGGATATATCTTTGCAATCCACGTTCCAATTGCAGGTCTTTCACTGATTCCTGTATTAACTGCCGACCTTCCTCTAATTCTCTGGCCAGTACACATAGTCTTCTTAGAACTCATTATCGATCCTTCGTGTTCGGTGATCTTTGAAGCAGAAGAAGCAGAAAAAGATATTATGAAAAGGGCCCCGAGAAAAGCAGATCAACCATTCTTTGGTTCAAAGAAAATCATAATGAGCTGTCTACAAGGCGTTAATGTATTAATAATAACACTATTAGTCTATTTCATTGGATTATATGTTGGACTAAATGAAAAAGAGGTTAGAACCATGTCATTCATCACCCTGATTGTCTCTAACATATCAATCATACTTTCCAACAGATCATGGAAACAGAACATATTCACTATAATCAGAACTCCCAATAGTACAGTTAAATGGGTTTTAGGAGGTGCACTTTTCTTTTTGATTATTGTTCTAGAAGTTCCATTCTTCCAATCACTATTTCAATTCAGTTCACTTAAGTGGTACGAAATTGCACTCTCTGCTACTGCAGGTCTGTTCAGTATTCTTGGATTTGAACTTTATAAAAGAATCAATAACCAAGTTTTATAATTCCCTCTTCCGAGAGAGATTTATCCTCTTTCTGCCTTATCTTAAATGAATTAAGATTAATTGTCATCCCAATCCAGAGAATTCTGGAGTTACTTTTACTCCTATTGCTAATTTTAAAAAACGAATTATCGCTATTTACTATCCACTCTTTACTATTCAGAAGATCAGATATTGCAACTGAAATTGCAAGTTTCCCCCCGATAAAACGTCTTTTTGCACTTAAATCAATCACATTTTGAGGGTTAACCACAAATTGTGGCAACCTTTGCGTACTAACATAGTTATGAGAGACCTGGATATCCATGTTTTTATCGGGATAGATATTTAGCCTTATTAGATTTTGAAACCCTACTCCCCTATTGTTTACACCAAGTACATCCGAAGAAATAGTAAAATCATTATAATACAACGATGCTGCAAGATTTAAGTCAAGCCATTTTGAAACCTTTGTCGATAAATCAAAATCATTCCCAACTTTGATACTCTTATCAACATTATTGTAGGTCAATAATAGCTTATCAGTAGAATAAGGCATTGTGACTTGAGTTATCATATCTTTTGTATAAGAGTAGTAAACTGAATTTCTAACATCTACCTTACCTATCTTCGAAGAAACTGCTAACTCTATTTTATCAGTAAGCTCTGGATTCAGGTTTTTATTCCCTTTTTCAAATGTCATATCATCAATCATATTAATAAATGGATTTAACTGAGGATATTGCGGACGAGAAATTCTTCTATTATATGTAATAGCCAAGTTACTTGAACTATTGATCTTATAACCTAACGAAACAAAAGGAAATAGAGATAATTTATCTTTATCAAATGACTCATTAGTTGTATGTTGTTCGAAATTAGAAAAGGAATATTCTCCTCTAGCACCAATTTTATAGGTTAATCTTAAAGTAGACGGAGACGTTAGATTAAAATAGAGAGAGCTTATAGTTTCATCATGTATTAGGTCACTTGTAAATTGGTTATCTATCTGCCATAAATCACCAATCCGCTTATAAAATTTATAATCAAACGAATTCCATCTAAATGAGATCTTTGCACCACCTTCAAATTTTGATTTTCCAATAAATGATAAATAGTCTGATTGGAGAGTAACAACAGATGGATGTCCACCACCACTTGACTTTCTGTTCAAAATACCAAAATCATAATAGTTTGCAGGTCGAGACCCTTTGGTAAAAGAGAAAAAAAGCTCTGTTGAAAGCTCTCGTTTTCCTGGAGTTGAAATATGTTTATAAACAATCGCCCCCTCTTTTGTTTGCCTTGAGAAGGTTATATCATTATATCTTCCAAGCGTGTAAAAGTTTTGATTAGTAAATAACGATGGAAACATAAGTTTAACATTAGCCTGAATGAGATTCTTAGGATTAAGGTTAAAAAAGAGCGTTGAATTTAAACCATTAACTAGAGATCTTCTTAATGATGTCGCACTATTTTCCGAAGCGACCATTCCATTGACATAAAACTCTCTTTTCAAATAACTCTCGATACTCTCATTTTCATTCTTAATTGAGTATCCAACTTCTAAACCCCATTTATCTCTTTTAAAACTAAATCCCAAATTACCATTAACTCGATTTTGTATCCCATAATTTAACTGAAATACAGAGCTATATCCATTTTGATATCTCCTTTTTGACACAATATTAATAATTCCCCCTGTCCCTTCAGCATCAGATTTTACATCGGGGCTAGATAAGATTTCTACATAGTCAATTCCTGACATTGGTATTGAATTAATTGACGACAAACTAGTTGGCCTTCCATCTAATAAAATAACGATATTTTTATTTCCTCTCAAATATATGTTGTTATCATTATCGATGGTAACTGATGGATCGGACTTTAAAACATCCGTAATATTTGAGCTTACAGTAGACAATGTGCCGCTCATTGAAATTTTTGTCTTTTCAACTGACACTTTTCTTTCATCTGCCTTCCCTACAACTGTTGCTGAATGAAGTAGATTCTCATCCTTTTCTAGGTAAACAGGCTCTAAAGTCATATTACTGCTAATTTTTAAATCAGAGACATATGGCTTATATCCTAAAAATGATATTTGCAGTTTATACTTGCCTCCTTTTGGTATATTTAACTTGAAATGCCCTTTGTTATCTGTAATTGACCCTGCAACAACCTTGTTTAAAGCATCATATATAGCAATATTTGCATAATCCAAAGTCTCTTTAGTAGACTTATCCAGCACTAATCCCCTTAACGTAAACCAACTACCCTCATTCGAAGATTGAGAGAAAGAGACAGTTGTAAAACCAAGAAATAGAAATAAAAATACAATCCTCTTCATTTTTTAACCGTTTTCATTTTGACAAAGTTATTGTTAGAAAGTTTAATCAGAGATTTATTATAACTTTATACAAAATCTCCAGAATTGAACAGTCGATTTATCATAATATTAATATACTTTCTCTCATTCAGTTTGAACTCAGTGGGAAAAGATACTCTAAGAATTAAAGAAATTACTGTAGACAATCCATTTCTTAAATCAGGTGATACCCTTCTGCTAAAAGCCGTCATAACAAATGGCGATGGCACCTATTGGATGGGTTTAAGTTTGCGTGACCCATTAGGCAGATGGTTCGATGTGCCGTCTCAACAAATAACCCTCTCTTCACAAGAACAGACAATGACTTTCAAATGGAGAGCTCCAAACTCCACAGACTTTGTCTCTGGTGACTTTTCTGCCAGGGTAGCCATTTGGGATCGGGCTCCAGAAGAACCAGACCCAGTCCGCATAGAGTACGTCGACCTAGAAAAAGTTGCAACGATCTTCCGCCATATCGATGATTTTGACCATTTAGACTACAGAGTGTGGAGAGTTATAGAGAAGAGAACACCTGGATTAGGCTTTTTTAAGGCCGAAAATGTAATCGTCCAAGATGGACTTTTGCAAATGAAATTTCCGATACTCACTAAAGATGGTGGGGAGATTGCAACAAACGACGGAGTAGTTCCTCCCTATGGAACTTTCAGAGCCAAAATCAAGACTCCAAGCAAAATGAAGGGAACCTACACAACATTCTTTTTATATAATCCGCATAACGAAGACGAGGTAGATATTGAACTATGGAATAATAAAACTAATCAGATAGATTTCACTATATGGATTAAGGCTACAAAGATCTTTAGTGATAAAGTAGAACTCCCATTCGACCCCTCAAAAGAGTTTCACGAATACAGAATAGATTTCTACCCTGGAGAGATTAGCTTTTGGGTAGATGGGCAGAAATATAGCTTCTATAAAGGAGAAAAAGGGATGCCTACGAGTAAAATGAAAATCTATATCAATAATTGGTGGCCGAAGTGGATGGAGGGATCTAGAAAACTGAAAACCGGGCAAGCACTGTATGACTATATAAAGTATTAAGAAATGAACTTAAAAAACTACCTGATGATCATGTCCTTATTCACTGCACTATTTAGCACTGCTGCCGCTTCTGGCAAGGACAACCCTATCATTCCCGCGCCTGTCTCTTACCAAGAGAACGACGGGTATTTTAAACTTAATGGCTCTACTATTATAACAATCCCTGCAAATTATCAAAAAGCGGGCTTTGTTGCCTCTCTTAAAAAAGGGATTGAACTTAGATGCGGATTAAAGTTAGAGTCATCTCCAGTTAAAAATCAAGCAGTAAAAGGAATTATTTTTAACCTCAAAAAGGATCTTAACATTCACCCCGAAGGTTATAAAATGGTGATAGGGAAAAAAACTATCACAATAGAAGCATCGAGTGAAGCTGGTCTTTTTTATGCGGTTCAGTCACTACTTCAACTAATTCCCACTGAATCAAAATCAAAGAGCATTAAGATAAAATGCTCCGAAATCAATGACTATCCACGTTTTGCATGGAGAGGTCTTCATCTCGATGTATGCCGCCATTTCATGCCAAAAGAGTTTGTACTCAAGTATCTCGATTACATGGCACTCCACAAACTAAACAGATTCCACTTTCATCTAACCGAAGACCAAGGCTGGAGAATAGAGATTAAAAAATATCCAGAACTCACAACTGTCGGATCTTTCAGATCTGAGACTTTAGTTGGGCATGGAGCCAAATCTTCAATTTTTGATGGGGTACCACACATGGGTTTCTACACGCAAGAAGATATAAAAGAGATTGTACGCTATGCTGCCGAAAGATATATTACTGTTGTTCCAGAAATAGAGATGCCTGGTCATGCATTAGCTGCCCTTGCCTCATATCCTCACTTAGGCTGCACAGGCGGTCCATATAAAGTTGCAACTAAATGGGGAGTTTTCGACGACGTGATGTGTGCAGGAAAAGAGAGCACCTTTGAGTTTTTAGAAAATGTACTTGACGAAGTTATCGATCTGTTCCCTAGCGAACTAATTCACATTGGTGGCGATGAGTGTCCAAAAACAAGATGGAAAGAGTGTCCATTATGCCAAGAGCGAATCAAATCCAACGGGTTAAAGGATGAACATGAACTTCAAAGTTATTTTATTGGGAGAATAGAAAAATATCTGAACTCTAAGGGAAGACAAATCATTGGATGGGACGAAATATTGGAAGGAGGGCTTGCTCCTAACGCTGCTGTAATGTCGTGGAGGGGCGAAAAAGGGGGAATAGAGGCTGCCAAGATGAAACATAATGTAGTTATGTCACCTGGAAGTCACTGCTATTTTGATCACTACCAATTCGATCCGCAAACAGAACCTCTTGCTATCGGAGGATTTACGAATCTAGCAAAAGTCTACTCCTACGAACCTGTTCCAAAAGAACTTGCATTAGAAGAGCAAAAGTATATTATGGGTGCACAAGCAAATGTATGGACTGAGTATATTCCAAATCCAGAACATGCAGAATATATGGTATTTCCAAGAGTTGCAGCCTTGGCAGAAGTTGTATGGTCGCAAAAAGATAAAAGAGAGTATAAAGATTTTAAGCGGAGACTTGATATTCTTGTAAAATTATACGACAAGATGAATATAAACTACTGTCCTTTAGAGTTTAGACAAAAATAGCAAAACTACGGTACCGGGAATGAGACATAAAACGAAGAACCTCTTCCCGGTTCCGATTCTGCCCAAATATCTCCCCCAAGAATATGCACATAAGCTTTTGCAATAGAAAGACCTAACCCTGCACCTTGATATGGAGACGACAGTCTTGTGTCTGCCTGTTCAAACCTGTTGAATATTGCCTCTAGCTTCTCTTTTTGAATACCTATACCATTGTCTCTAACATAGATAGTCAACAACCCCGCATTAATTTCATACCCTATGTCAATTTCCCCTTTGTCACTAAATTTGATTGAATTACCCAATAGCTTACAGATTATTTTTTTCAAAAGCTTTTCGTCGGTCTCAATCAATAAAGGAGAATCCCCATATGGTTTAATAAAATTTAATTTAAGCCCTTTGGTCTCCAAATCACTTTTATAAAAATCCGCAGACTCTTCAAAAATTTGAATAATATCTGTAGTCCTCTTTTCGGGATTAACCGTCTCTGACTGAATAGCAGAGATATCAAGGATATCTGTCATAACAGTTATCAAACGATAACCGCTTCTCTCTAATAACTCAATATAATCTCTCTTTGTCTCTGTAGATAAATCTGGATCCTTAAGCATATCGAGAAAACCTAAAATTCCATTCATCGGAGTACGTACTTCGTGGCTAATGTTTGCTAGAAATGCCGACTTCAGACGATCGCTCTCAATTGCTTTTTGTTCGGCTTGACGAAGCTTCATAATGTGGCGTCTAAGAATAATATAAAACAAGACTCCTGTCACCAATACATAAATCCATCCTTTAACCATCTGAACAACAACCAATACATCCTCATCATCAATTATTGTATGGAAGAAAGTGTCGGAAAAAACAATCCACAATCCTCCCAAAAGAAGATAGAAAACAGTAATCCTGAGTTCAAAAGATAATTTTTTCATATGGAAAGGGATTTATGATAAAACAAGAATTGAGAATAATTGTTTAATAAGAAACATTTTGATAAGAATATGAGACAAACAGACAAGGAGATCTTCGACATGAGACGAAACTACATAAACAAACCTATTAGAGAGATTGACATGAAGGGTAATCCTTTTGAACAATTCTCTTTGTGGTTCGATGAATCGCTCTCAATCGAGACAGCTGAGGCTAATGCAATGGTTCTTTCAACTTGCGGCAAAGATAATCGTCCATCGTCTAGAGTCGTTCTTCTCAAGAAATTTGACGAAAAAGGATTTACATTTTTTACAAATTATGAGAGTCACAAAGGAGAAGACATACTATTCAACCCAAATGTTGCACTTCTATTTTTTTGGGAAAAATCGATGCGACAAGTAAGGATAGAGGGTATTGCAGAGAAGACAACTGCAGAAGAGTCCGACGAGTACTTCTACTCAAGACCCGCCGAGAGTAGAATAACTGCTGCATATTCGAAGCAGAGCAAAGAGCTTAGAAGTAAAGATATTTTCAAACAGAAGTTAGATAATATTTTCAACAGTGGAGCTTATGTCAAACGTCCAGACAATTGGGGAGGATACAGAGTCCAACCACTATTGTTTGAATTTTGGCAAGGTGGTCCAGGTCGGCTTCATGACCGTTTTGAGTATAAAAGAGGAGACGATTTGCTTTGGACATTCAAAAGACTTTATCCATGATTGGTAAAAACATAGTTATCATCGATGGTGATTGCGTGCTTTGTAGTAGAAGTGCCTCTTTTCTCTCAAAAATTGATAAGAATAAGAGGCTCGAGTTTATACCTTACAGCTCGTCGAAAGGGAGGAAATATCTTAAGGAACAAAATCTCATTAACGATATTGCGCAATATGTTGTATACATAACTCCAACCAGAACCTTCATAAAGTCCGATGCAATTATTCATATGACTGCCGACACAGGAGCACTGCAAAAGGCTGTTCTACTGCTACTATTGGTACCAAAGTTCATTCGAGACAAAATTTATGACTATATTGCGGCGAAAAGAAGAATATTTTAATCATGGATATCACCCTACTGGATTTTATCAACTCTAATCGCACTCCATTTGCAGACTCTCTATTTGGAATAGTAACAGAAACAGCCGGCCCTTTTGCTTGGGGCATCCCTATTCTCCTTTTTATCATAGCTTTAATCTATAAAAACAAAACATTACGCAATAAAGCAATCACTCTTTTTTTGATGGTTGTAATTGCAGCAATTTTCTCAAATATCCTCAAATATTCAATCGACAGAACCCGTCCTTTCAAAGAGTATGACTTCATTGAAAAACTATCTTCCGGAGGCAGCCCATCATTTCCGTCTGGCCATACAACAGATGCTTTTGTTCTTGCAACAGGTTTGTTTCTTCTGTTTTTCCGTAGGTCTCCATATGCATTTATAGCCTATCTTTGGGCAATAATGGTCGGATACTCAAGGATGTATCTAGGCGTTCACTATCCATCTGATGTCTTAGCAGGAGTTGTTTTAGGACTCTTTTCTGCATATTTAGTACTGTTGATTTCAAAAAAATCTGGAAAAATTTTGTCGATAAAATAAAAACCCATAATTTCGTTTCGGGATTTTACGAAATGATTTATGGAAAAAGAACAACACTTCTCTGACAATCAACAGAAAATAGCCAAATATTCTAAGGCACTCTCGCATCCTGTCAGAGTATTTATTCTCGAACATCTTGCAGGCAACAAATGTTGCTATAGCGGCGATATGGCTGACATACTGCCAATTGCACGATCTACTCTTTCTGAACATCTAAAAGAACTTAAAAAAGCAGGACTAATACAAGGAGAGATCAATCCTCCTTACATTAAGTACTGTGTCAATCGCACTAATTGGGAAGAGGCAAAAGAGTTACTAGGCAATTTTTTCAATCAATAATACATTTAACAGAACTATGAATATAAAAGTACTTGGTCCAGGATGCCCAAAATGTAAGGCACTGGAAAAACTAACCAGAGAGGTAGTAGAACAAAACGGAATCAATGCCGAAATTAGTAAAGTAGAGGACATTATGGACATTATGAGTTATAATGTAATGTCTACTCCAGCACTTGTTATCAACGAAAAAGTAGAGATTAAAGGTAGAGTTCCATCTGCAGAAGAGATAAAGAAAATATTAAGTCAATACGTATAAAATGAAAAAGCTCATATTCTTATTATTAGTATGCTTACAAACATCTTTTTTAGGCACATCACTATTTGCTCAAAATGCACCAAGAACATCTGACATTGAAGTTTTATACTTTCATTACACTAGGCGTTGTGCAACCTGTCTGGAAGTAGAAAAAAACAGTAAAGCAGCAGTCTCTTTAATAGCTTCCGACAAGGTGAAAGCAGGACAGTATTCATTCAAAAGTATTAATCTCGATGATGCCTCAGCAGATAAAATTGCAAAAAAATTCAAAATTGGAGGTCAAGCACTAATCGTTGTTAAAGGAGATAAAAAATGCGATATTACAAACATAGCATTTATGAATTCTGATGACCCTCAAAAGATTAAAGAGGAGATCAAAAAAGCTGTAGATAAGATAAAATAGAGAAAGATGGAATTTCTTCAGTCAATCTTAGAAAATACTCAATACTCATTTCTAACAGCGATAATCCTTGGTTTGATGACAGCCATAAGTCCTTGTCCTCTTGCCACAAACATCTCTGCTATCGGATTTCTCGGAAGAGATATCGAAGATAGAAGAAGAGTGTTTATTGGGGGACTTCTATATACAGCAGGACGAGCATTCAGTTACACACTAATTGCAGTTATCCTCTATTTTGGAGCAGAGCAGATGAATGTCTCTGCGATCTTTCAAGGTTGGGGAGAAAAATTTTTAGGTCCTTTTTTAATTATCATTGGAATTTTCTTGCTAGACCTTATCAAACTAAATTTTTCTTTAACAGGCAAACTGGGTGAAAAACTAGAATCAAAGGCGAAAAAAAGTTATGCAGGAGCCTTTTTACTTGGAGTACTTTTCGCAATGGCATTTTGTCCATACAGTGGTGTTTTATATTTTGGGATGCTCATTCCATTAACACTTTCTGGCAGCTCTGGACTTCTGTTACCTGTGCTCTTTGCTATCGCTACAGGCATTCCTGTCATAATCTTTTCCTGGCTTCTTGCATACGCCGTATCGAGTGTAGGTAAAACATATAACAAGATAAAGATTTTCGAAAAATGGTTTAGAAAAATCATTGGTATATTATTCATCATCATAGGTATATACTATATATTCCTAACAATGTTTTAAAAATGGAAACTAATAAAGAACTAAAAATTCTGGGTTGGATTGTTTTAGCATTCGCTGTTGCATTCTTTCTACCAGTAACCTCTCCTGTATTTCGTACAGCAGTAGATGCAACTTTAGACTTGACTAAGTGGTACGCTCGCGAACATGTAGTTATGTGTCTTTTGCCTGCATTTTTTATAGCAGGAGTAATCTCTGTATTTATAAGCCAAGGCTCTGTATTAAAATACTTTGGAGCCAATGCTAAAAAATGGGTATCCTACACAATTGCTGCAGTATCAGGGACTATCCTTGCCGTTTGTAGCTGTACAATTCTGCCTCTTTTCTCAAGCATCCATAAAAGAGGAGCTGGACTTGGACCTGCTATTGCATTCTTATACTCTGGACCTGCTATCAATATTTTAGCCATCATATTAACTGCTAGAATCCTAGGTGCCGAAATGGGGATAGCAAGAACAGTAGGTGCTGTATCATTCAGCGTTATTATTGGTCTTGCAATGGCTTTCATTTTTAGAAAAGAGGAGAGAATCAAGAAAGAGGAACAGATGAATCTGAAATTTCCTCCAGAGAAGAGACCCCTATGGCAAACTTCCTTCCATTTCTTTGTCCTTGTATTAATTTTAGTCATCGTAAATTTTGGAAAACCATCGTCAGACGATACAACTAGCATGTGGTACATGATATGGCATTCAAAATGGATTATTGCAGGTATTCTGACTTTGATGCTAGGATTCTCTCTAGTGAAAATTCTTAAAATAAAGATTTTACCAGTAATCTTATCAGGTATCGCAGTTGCAATCTCAATAGCATTGTCAATGTTACTTGTTGAAGATCCAAAGATGGTTCCAATTATTCCAATGATTACAGGAATTGCTGCTCTCTCAATTATAACATTGAAAGATAAAGATAACGAAGAGAATAGAGAATGGACAATCTCTACATGGGGTTATGCTAAGCAAATCATTCCACTCCTTGCTATAGGAGTTGTAACTGCAGGATTTTTACTCGGATCTACACATGATGGCACAACTATCGCTGGAGTAATTCCAAATAGTTGGATTAGCGCCCTAGTTGGCGGTAATTCAATCTTTTCAAACTTTTTTGCATCATTTGTAGGGGCATTTATGTACTTTGCGACTCTCACCGAAGTACCAATTCTTCAAGGCCTTATAGCCTCTGGAATGGGAAAAGGCCCTGCACTTGCACTCCTTCTTGCAGGTCCATCACTTTCATTACCAAATATGTTAGTTATTCGAGGAGTTATGGGAACAAAAAAGACAATCGTATATGTGTCATTGGTTATCATAATGGCAACAATTTCAGGATTTATTTACGGATTCTTCTTTTAAAATTGTTAAGATTTCGCTAATTCAAATGTCGAAATTTAAAGTATTAAAAATATGTCGTATTTTTACGACATATTTTTATTTTATGGACAAATCAGATACTCTCTTAGATAATTCTGACTTTATAGTCGCACTGAAAACCCTATCTAATCCTATAAGATTAGAGATTTTAAATTATATCTCAACCTCCGAAACATGTATTTCTGGAGACATTTCATCTCACTTTACATTAAGTAGAACAACAATCTATCAGCACCTTAAAGAGTTAAAAAAGGCAGATCTAATTCATGGAGAGATTGCTGGTGTTAAAACATGTTACTGCTTGAATCAAGACAGGCTAGTAAAAGTAAAAGAGGAATTTGAAAAAAGGATTGGAAACTTTATTGAGGCTTCAAAAACATTAGATAAATGCAAAATTTAATTATATGAAAAAGAAAATTTTAATTCTATGTACTGGCAATAGTTGTAGAAGTCAGATGGCGCATGGCTTTTTACAATCATTCGATCAAGATTTAATTGTTTGCTCAGCAGGAACTGCAGCTACTGGAAAATTGAATGAAAAGGCCGTTTTTGTAATGAACGAGGTTGGGGTTGATATAAGCCACCATACTTCGGATCATATCGACAAATATTTAGATGAAGAGTGGGACTATGTTATTACAGTTTGTGGGGGAGCAAATGAGTCTTGCCCAGCTTTCATTGGAAAGGTAAAAAACAGATTACACATTGGATTTGATGATCCCTCACATGCAATAGGAGATGATGAGTTTATTTGGAGTGAGTTTCGTAGAGTTAGAGATGAGATTAAAGAAGGATTTTATAAATTTTATAAATTAGAAATAGAAATAGAAAATGAAAGTTAAACTTAATTTTCTCGATAGATATCTCACGGTGTGGATATTTACAGCTATGGCAATTGGTGTCGCTCTTGGATATTTTTTTCCAGGTACAGCCGACTTTTGGGATAGTTTAAGTTCGGGGACAACAAATATCCCAATTGCAATTGGATTAATTATTATGATGTATCCACCTCTTGCAAAAGTCAAATACGAAGAGCTTGGAGATGTCTTTAAGGACAAAAAGGTACTTGGCCTATCACTAATTCAAAACTGGGTAATTGGCCCAGTCCTCATGTTTTTCTTGGCAATTATTTTCCTTCAATTTAACATCGATTACATGTATGGTGTGATCTTGATTGGATTAGCAAGATGTATCGCGATGGTAATTGTTTGGAACGATTTGGCAAATGGAGACAGACAATATGCAGCAGCATTAGTTGCATTTAACTCAATTTTCCAGATTCTCTTATTTTCGCTTTACGCGTACATCTTTATTGCTGTATTACCTGGCGTGTTCGGACTTCCAGTTAACGATTCTGTCGGTAGTATAACTATCGGGTCGGTTGCCAAAAGTGTTTTAATCTATCTTGGAATTCCAATGTTTGCTGGAATAATATCTCGTTATGCATTGATTAGAGTGAAAGGTGAAGATTGGTTTAATAGAAAATATGTACCTAAAATTTCACCATTAACACTTTTTGCCCTTCTTTTTACAATCATTGTAATGTTTTCACTAAAAGGAGAATATATTGTGAAAATACCGATGGATGTAGTCAGAATAGCTATACCATTGACAATCTACTTCTTTATCATGTTTTTTGCCTCATTTTACTTAAGTAAAAGTGCAAAAGCTGATAATAAAAAATCTATTACACTTGCATTTACTGCCGCTAGTAATAATTTCGAATTGGCAATTGCAGTTGCAATTGCGGTATTTGGGATAGATTCTGGAGAGGCATTTGCAGCAGTTATTGGACCATTAGTAGAGGTACCTGTAATGATTGCATTAGTCAACATATCAGCTAGACTAATCAAAGAGAAGAAGAGTTAACGAGCCTCCAACAGAGCCTCCTCATAGGTAAGAGGTGTTATGCCTAGCATGTTTATTATCGACATATCACGGCAGAGCACCTCTATTTTCATGCTTTCAACTAAATGAACCGCAAGAGAATAGCTAGTACTTGTGACAAAATACAACCAATATGACGACAACCGCGGAGTCATAACAGGAACAGTAATTATCAAGCGTCTTAATGAATGAGCTTTTGAATATCCATACAACATCTCTTTATAAGTTAAGACATCTGGACCTCCCACATCAAAACTTTTTCCATAAAATCTTTCATCTCCCTTTACTGCCGATAAACAATACAAAACATCGCGTAATGCAATTGGTTGCGTCTTTGTATTTAGCCATTTGGGAGCAATCATGATTGGAAGTTTCTCAACAAGGTCTTTAATTATTTGATAAGATGAACCCCCTTTCCCAATGATTATACCTGCTCTAATAGCCGTTAAGCTGTAATCGCCTTCACTCAGTATCTCCTCCACTTTAGCCCTCGATTTTAGATGTGGAGAGAGATCTTTCTGGTTTGCAATACCGCCTAAATATATAACCTGTTTTGTATTTGTCGAATTTATTGCCTCTCTAAAATTTAATGCAGATAATGTCTCTAGATAAGAGAAATTTTTACCCGAATCTGCCATCGAATGGATTAAATAGTATGCAACATCAATTTCATTTGGAATATTTTCAAGAGTCTCTCGTTTTAAGAAATCAACCTCTATGTAGTGAATCTTTGGGTTGTTTTGCGGTGTTACTTTGGATAAATTTCGCACGCAGCAATACAACTCGCACCCTTGTTCTAAAAGTAGAGTTACAAGACGACTGCCAATATAGCCATTAGACCCTGTAATCAATATTTTCATCAGTTCTCCTGTATTATTTTTCCTCCTCTGACTGTTGCACCTAAAACAATTCCAGCACTCAATAATACAAGATTTTTAATAATATACTGTCCCTCTAATGTTAATGAATAGGGGAAAATATTAAAAACCTCACTTGGAAAGAATAGTACTGGAAGAAAAGTGCCTATCATCTGTAAGTATAGCAAGAGAAGAGTCTCTCTCATAAATAGTGAGAATATCAGTCCTATTCCAATAGCTGTCTCCCAAATTGCTAAACCTAAGATTATGATTGAAGGTGTTAAAAGTCCAAATGTAACAATATCTATAGTTTTGATTGCCAAGTCCTGAGCTGGACTCAATCCATCGAAGAACTTAAGTACTCCGAACCAGAAAAATATAATTCCTATGCTTACTCTAAGCAGCGATAGGCTATGTTTTGCCATCCATCTAGTAATCTTGACGTCGGCCTTTTCAAATGTCTTACCTCTAAAGTTAATCATACATCAAACTTTTAAGGTAAAACAAACAGCGAGTTAAAATGTTTCGGGGATATTTCTACTGTCAATTAACTTTTTAGCAGCCTCACCTAACTTAACCTCTGGCTTAATCGCCATCTCCTCCTCCTCACTTATCAAACCTTTGATTTTCAACCTTCCTGCTAAGAGCCTATAATAACCTTCCAAAGATGGTTTAAGCTTATATTCAGAATCAAAAGAGTTAAGAGCTCTTTTTGGAGAAGGGATGATGCTTGCTAAAAAGATTGCCTCATTTGCATTAATGTCTCTAACATCTTTATCAAAATAAAATCTCGCCGCCTCAGCTGCTCCATAGACTCCAGGCCCCCATTCTATGATATTCATATAGACTTCAAACATTCTCTCTTTGGAACTTAGTCTATTGTTCTCAATCAACCAAACAATTAAAATCTCTTCGAATTTTCGGGCTAATGTTTTATGTCTGCTTAGGTATACATTCTTAACTAGCTGCATACTAATAGTGCTTCCCCCTCTTCTAAATCTTTTCTCTTTTATATCAGTTGCTAAAGCTCCTCTAATTGCATCCATCAAGAATCCATCGTGATAAAAGAAGCCACCATCTTCACTTTGCAATACCGCCATCTGCAGATAAGGCGAAATTTGTGAGAGTGTCCTAAAGTTACCATATGATGGTCCAACAGGAAATGTTCTGACAGGCACGCCATTTTCGTAGGCAGTATATTCAAACTCACCATTCATCCTTCTAAGGTCGGTATTACCAAAGTTTATAATCTTGAACCCTATTGGTTTTAAAGAGGATTCAAGCTTTAGGCTATCTACATTAGAAAAGTCTATTTCTAAATTGAAATCATATTTAAGCTGTCCGCTTGTCTTAATTCCATCGAGGTTATTAAATAGACCTTTAGGTAATGAGGAAAATAACTCATCAGACGGAAATTTATCTTTATGAATTGATGCTTTGACCAACCAATTCTTACTTTTTTCTAATCTTAAAAATGGTGAGAAAGAAAACTGATTGCATATTGCAATTGACGAAGAGTCTAACTCCGCATAATTATCACCAATATTGAATTTGAACTGAAGCTCTCCTCTGTTTAAAGAGACCTCTTCGGGAGAAACTCTTTGATGAAGAACCGAGAATCCCTTAGCCTTTGCACTTCCCGTTACAACAAGTCTATCATCTTCAGTCCCGTTATTCTTGATACTAAACGATAATGTATCGAACATTACTTTTGCGCCCCATCTATACTCTAAGAAAGGCATAACAAAACGGGAGGTGTCGCCTCCAAAGATATCGGCAGATATAACCTCATCGCTTTCGTCTAAAACACCCTTTGCAACCAAAGTCTCTTTTAGCCCCTGCTCGCTAGTAAATAATTTTGTCTCAAAACCTCCGTTCTTTACTTCAAATTGAGGCATCTCGAGGGTCAATAAGTATCCATTATTCTCATACTTTACTCGAACATTTTTGATATCCGCCTTAGATGGAATAATCTCCAGCAACAACGAGAACATCCTTTCAGATGTCTTTTTAAAATTGAAGAGACTTGTAGATGTTGTATCACTCTGCTTTTTTGGTGAACTTTTATATAGAAAATCAAAGTTTGAGACAGAGTCTCGTTTAATAAAATTAACCTCTATATTATCTGCCTTTAGATTTGTTATATCTGGGCGTAATAATAAAAGTCTAAAAAAACTAAGTTTTACTTTAATATCCTTAATTCTAATCAGAGTATCTCCATCTATCGGTTTAACATAAAAGTTTTCAACTCTTGCACCAGCAATCCCTGCCACCTTCAACGAAGTGTAGTTAATGTCTAAGTTATAAGCTTGTTCGATTTTATCGATCTTATGGGAAACATACAGCCTAACAAAAACACCTCTTAATAAAAAAAGGACGACAACCAAAGCTGCCGCCCCCGCAAGAAATATTGTAATCTTTTTATTTATGGTAAACTTCATTAAATGATATCTGATTAATTATACTTTCAATATAACCGATCAGAATACAAGTTTTAAGCCAAATGTTTTTATATTCCAATTAAGTTAAATAATTTAGTAGTGAACTCAGAACCTAAACAACAAAAAACTACCATTAATGTTTATTAAAACTTTACAAAAACTAAGCATAGCCTGTGTTTCAGCACTTTTAGCATTATGCTTATCGACCGCTGCGTTCGGGCAGCAATTCAAACAATTTGCTTTACCGGAGCCTCCCAGAGAGAAGGGGACTTCCGACGTACTTGAATTGAGATGCGCTCCTATGGAGAGTGTAAGAATTGGAATCGTAGGACTTGGGATGAGAGGTGCCGATGCTGTTTACAGGCTCTCTTTCGTTGAAGGGGCAAAGATTGTAGCTCTGTGCGACATTGTACCAGAAAAAATTGCAGAATCACAAAAAACATTAGAAAAAAGAGGATTGCCAAAAGCCGCAGAATATACTGGTGAAGATGGCTGGAAGAGACTTTGTCAACGTGATGATATAGATTTGGTATATGTTTGTACGCATTGGGATCTTCATACTCCAATAGCTGTATACGCCATGCAAAAAGGGAAGCATGTTGCTTTGGAAGTTCCTGCAGCTCTTACAATAGACGAATGTTGGCAACTAGTAAACACTGCAGAAAAGACTAGAAGGCATTGTATGCAGCTTGAAAACTGCAATTACGACTTTTTCGAAATGGCAACTCTTAATATGGCAAAAAAAGGGCTTTTTGGAGAGATCGTCCACACCGAAGGAGCCTATATCCATGACCTTAGATTCCTTAATTTCAACGACACAACAGGTTATTGGAATATGTGGAGACTAAAACATAATGAAAAAGAGGATGGTAACAACTACCCAACTCACGGACTTGGGCCACTATGTCACGTGCTTGATATTCATCGTGGCGACAAAATGGACTTTTTAGTATCTGTCTCAAGCAACCAATTCGGAATGAGTATTTATGCTAAGGAAAAATTTGGAGAGAATTCTGAGTATGCGAAAAAAACATACAAAAAAGGAGACATGAATACTTCAATCATTAGAACAGCGAAGGGAAAGACAATTATGATTCAACACGATGTCACAAGTCCTCGCCCTTACAGCCGAATTCATATGATCAGCGGAACTAAAGGATTTGCTCAAAAGTATCCGAAAAGAGGTATTGCATTGGAGCCCGATGGTCACAGATTTTTAACCGAAGATAAGATGGAGAAGCTCTTAAAAGAGTATGAACATCCTATAGTGACCGAAGTAGGTGAAAAGGCAAAAGAGGTTGGAGGACACGGTGGGATGGACTTTATTATGGACTATAGACTTATCTATTGTCTGCGAAACGGATTGCCTTTAGATCAAGATGTGTATGATGCAGCAGAGTGGAGTTCAATTGTCCAGCTCAGCAGAATATCTGTTGAAAACGGAAGTATCCCCGTTAAAATTCCAGATTTTACAAGAGGTGCATGGAATAAGATTAAGGGAGTTACTTATTATAAAAAGTAGTTAAGTAAGATACTCTTTCTCTACAATTTCGCACATCTTAACATATTGAGGGTGACTAAAAAGAGATTTTTAGTTACCTTCTTTTTTATTTTTAAGCGGCAG
>JASDTB010000055.1:0-2882 GCA_041441455.1 Bacteroidales bacterium | reverse complement strand
TGATAATGAATTGGCAAAAATGAGTGACAGAACACTAACAATGAAAGATGGGGAGTTTCTCGTTTAAACAATTTTCAGTTTCGCAAACCAAATCATCAATGAAGGTAAACACCGACGGTGTGTTGCTTGGAGCTTGGGCGAAGATAAATCCATTAGATCGGCAGATTCTTGATATTGGAACAGGAACTGGGGTGATTGCTCTTATGATGGCGCAAAGAGCCCCAGAATCTTTTATAATGGCTGTTGAGATTGATAAAGAATCATCATTGGAGGCCGAAAGAAATTTTACCTCTTCAAAATGGGCAAACAGACTAAAAGTTGAAAACACCTCAATCCAAGCGTTCGCTACTAAATGTAAAACTATAAAATTCGACCATATTATCTCAAATCCTCCATATTTTGATCAATCATTAAAATCAGAGAAAGAGAGAAAAAGCGTTGCTAGACATAGCGATTGTGGATTGAGTTTTACAGAACTAGCTTCGTGTAGTGCAAATCTGTTGTCCGAAACAGGCAGATTAAGTGTTGTAATTCCATATTTAGAGATGGAGAGAATGGTAGAAGAGGCAGCTAAATCGGGATTAACTATTTCAAGATGTACTTATGTAAGAACAACAAAAGCAAAACAATATAAAAGAGTTTTGCTTGAATTTAGTAAAGAACAAGATTGTGCTTTAGAAGAGAGACTCTTAACTATACATTCAGAAAGTGTTAGTAGCTATTCTGAAGAATATAGAGAGTTGTTAAAAGATTTTTATTTGGCTTTTTGATTACTTATCACCCTTAAGCATAAGAATCATTTTGATCCTGAAATCCTCTTCGGCTTTATACAATTTAGCCACTTTTATAAGTGATAGAAATTTAGAGATGCTAGAATAGAACTCTCTATCTACTCTTGCTTCTGCCTCTGCAAGAGAGGTGTAGGCGTCCAGAAGGGTTCTGAGATTCTTCTCATTATAAGGAATTTCGCCTTTTAGATATCTATTTATACCCATTAAACAAGAACTACGCTTTCTGGCAATTTTCTCTTTAGTCTCCCAATGAGAATTGTAGATAGGCCAAAACAGCTCACCCTCTTTTGCAGAGAGATCAAGTGCTGTTGATATGAAAGCGATTTTTGCTTCAAAAACCTGATCATACCTTTGTGTTTGTTCTGGTTTTGGCGAATTGGCTTTCGAAAAACTAGAACATAACAATACAAGCACAATAGTCAGAATCTTTTTCATAACAATCAGTCTATTGAGTTAGTCAAAGAGAGTATAGTAACATTGTTTGTTTTCAGGTATTCAACAATTTGTTCCGAAGGAATCTCTTTTACACTTGAAGTTGATGAGTTATCATCAAGCTCAATTTCTGAGAAATCAGCAAATGTTCTAGGAAGGTATCCTTCGTCAGCAAGTCTATTCGCCTCTTTTATCAATTTTTCTGTATTCTCTTTATCAGAATTATTTAGAATCGAGAGTGAACCATAAGAGATCATGAACATTGCTGCAATTGAAGCCGCAATGAGAATTCTAGATCTATAACGAACCCCATTGAATAAAAATGGAGACGTTGAATCGCTCTTGCTTATTTTATCAGACACCTCTGTTTGAAGTTTTCTAAAATAATCAGGAGGAGTGCTAAATGGGTTCTCTTTTAGCTCTGGGTTGTTTAAAAAATTATATTTATTACTCATATCTGTCCAATTATGTATATATGACTAATATAAATCAAAAAGGATTAAATACATTCTTCTAAATAGTCATGAATTTTTTGACTTGCATGGTGATAGGAGGCTTTTAAGGCTCCAACAGATGTGCCGAGAATATCAGACATCTCCTCATATTTCATCTCCTCAAAATACCTCATATTAAAAACAAGTCTCTGCTTTTCTGGAAGCCTAAGGATTGCTTTTTGAAGAGCTAATTGAGTTTTATCTCCATTAAAATACACATCTGCTTCAAGTTGATTTTCGAGTTGCTTTGAGTAGTCCGAAAGAGAAAGAAACGAACGTAGTCTCTTCTTTTTTAAAAATGTCAAAACCTCGTTGGTTGCTATCCTATAAAGCCATGTGTACAATTTGGACTCTTCCCGAAAATCGGGAAGAGCGTTCCAAATTTTTATTAAACTATTTTGAAGCAAGTCATCAGCGTCATCATGATCTATAACAAGCTTTCTTATATGCCAATATAATCTCTCTCCATATTTTTTGACGATAAGGTTAAAGGCATACTCTTCGTTGCCCTTCTCTCGGTATAAAATCAAGAGATCTTTATCGTCCATCGGATCAAAAGAGGTTATTTACGGGAAATAACTCTCATCACTGCTTCTACAATGTTCGAAGAGTCAAGTCCGTATGATTTCATTAGTTCAGCAGGTTCTCCGCTTTGTCCAAAAATGTCGTTCACAGCAACCGTTTCTAGAGGTAAAGGCAGTTCTCTCGATAAAATGCCCGAAACTAATTCTCCTAATCCTCCGGCAATCAAATGCTCCTCAGCAACAACAACAGCTTTTGTTTTTGCGGCAGATTCTAAGACTGCATTTTTGTCAATAGGTTTAATTGTATGAATGTTTATAACCTCAGCTGAGATTCCTTTTTCTTTTAATATTTCACATGCAACAAGTGACTCCCATACTAAATGCCCTGTAGCAATGATTGTTACATCTGAGCCTTCTTGCATTTTTATAGCTTTCCCAATCTCAAATTTTTGATCAGCTGGGGTGAAATTGGGAACAGATGGTCTACCAAATCTCAAATAAACGGGACCATGATGTTCTGCAATTGCAATTGTGGCAGCTTTTGTTTGGTTATAATCACAAGGATTAATTACTGTCAAGTGTGGAAGCATTCTCATAAGGCCAATGTCTTCCATAATCTGATGTGTAGCACCATCTTCACC
>JASDTB010000054.1:16642-19764 GCA_041441455.1 Bacteroidales bacterium | reverse complement strand
TATTATGTTCTAGATTCAGCAAGTGTTCTTCTTTAAGGTTGTTTCTATATTCATTTATATCAGATTCTGCATTTTCTGCATTTGATATGTTCTCTAATTTAGAGTATCCCTTTGATAAGTTGTCAATCATGCTGTCGAAAGCATTATCAATAATGCCAAACATATAATCTAACTTTTGTATCATATCTGGAGCAAATCTCTTTCCATGAATCTTCTTCCTTTGAAGAATTCTAGCAATGTTGAATCCTGAGTCTCCAATACTCTCAATCTCACTAATGATTTTATACATGGCTTGAAGCCTTCTTCCACTCTCTTCGCTTAGCTCTCCTTCAGAAATTTTGTTCAAGTAGGTCGCTATTTCCAACTCAATTTTATCTGTATATTGCTCAAATTCTTCAAGCTTCTTAAAATATTCATCAAACTTTTCATTTTCGCTCTCTTTCAGTGCTAATCGGCAATTTGCAAATTGGCTTTTACTCATTTTTGCAAAGTGGACAATCTCTTCTTTTGCCTGTGCTAAAGAGAGTTCAGCGGTATTCAACAAACCTCCATGAATATATTGTAGTTTGAAGACCTCTTCTGTTTTAGGTGACTTAATTAAGTGTGTGACAATTTTTACAATTAGCGGTGTAAACCAAACTAAAATTAATGTATTAGTTAAGTTAAAAGTTGTATGTAGGAGAGAGATTGCGTAGAGGGTAGATTCTGGATTGGTATAAGGATCTGGTGCTCCAAAAAATACAACCATTGATGAAATTAGATTCAAGAATGGGTGAAACAAGATAAGTACCCAGATTACGCCAAAGACATTAAAGATTGTATGAGAAAGTGCTGCCCTTTTCGCAGAGACGTTGGCTACAACTGCAGCAATGTTGGCGGTTATTGTTGTTCCGATGTTCTCCCCTAATACCATTGCAGAGGCCATTTCAAATGGAATCCATCCATTGTTGCACATAACTAAAGTTAAAGCCATAGTGGCACTTGAGGATTGCAGAACGATCGTAAGAACTGTTCCTATTAGTACAAAAATTAGAACAGATAAGAATCCAAAACTTGTCCACTCCTTTAAAAAGTATAAAACTTCGGGAGTTGATTTAAGATCAGGAACAGAATCCTTTAAGAAACTTAAGCCAAGGAATAAAAGTGCAAATCCAATTATTAATTCTCCAATAGATTTCTTCTTCTTTGATTTAAACATCATTAAAGCAAAACCAATACCGATAAGCGGGATTGATATTGTTGAAATGTCTGCTTTGAATCCTAAAAATGAAATAATCCATGCAGTTACAGTTGTTCCAATATTTGCCCCCATTATCACACCAACTGATTGAGCTAAACTTAGCAACCCGGCGTTGACAAAACTTACAACCATTACTGTAGTTGCACTGGAAGACTGAATAATTGAGGTAATTAAAACTCCTGTTAGGATTCTTTTTAGTGAATTTGAGGTCATTGCTGCCAGAAAACTTCTCATCTTGTCTCCGGCTACCTTCTGCAAACCTTCGCTGAGCAGCATCATTCCATAGAGGAATAATCCGAGGGATCCCAGCAGGGTTAGAACTTGAAAAACAATATTCATATGTCCTTTTTATTTAAGTACGCAAATATAACTGATATTCCAAAACACTTAAAAATTAATTCAATTTATTAACTTAGCAATAAAATTGGTGTGTGGGAAAACTCTATAAATTAACATGTTTGCTGCTATTGTTGTTTTTCAATGACAATCAGGCCTTTTCTCAGTTCTTCTCTACTGGTTCAGAATCATATCGAGTTAAGTGGAACTATTTAAAAACGAACAAATACAGGCTAATTTATCCTGCCGGTATAGATTCGCTTGCAAATTGTTATATAAACACTATTACATCAGTTGATTCAGTTGTCTGTTCTCAAATTTTTCTATCAAACAAGAAGATCGATATACTTGTTCATCCATATAATGTAAATTCTAATGGAGTTGTGGTTTGGGCTCCTAAGAGAGTTGAACTTATCACTACCCCTCAATTTTACAGAGGCTATTCTCAGTTATGGAATAGGCAGTTAGCTCTTCACGAACTAAGGCACGTTGCCCAGATGCATAAATTTGAGACAGGTGTGTTTAAGTATTTATCATTTATTTTTGGTGAGCAAGCTCCTGGTGTCGGTGTGGGAATTTATGTGCCTAAGTGGGAGTTAGAAGGAGATGCCGTAGTCAGTGAGACAATTAACTCGCGTTCGGGACGAGGACGTGCTGCTGATTTTCTAATGTTCTACAAAGCAGCGTTTTTAAATGGAGATTTTAGAAACTATACAAAATGGTCAATTGGTTCTTTAAATAAATATGAACCGGATATTTATAGTTTCGGATATTTAATGCTCTCTTATGTTAGAGAAGATTCTGGAATAAAAGATTTTACAGGAAAATCATTTGATTATCGAATCAGAAAATTTTATGACCCATTTGCCCCCGGCCGTTCATATAGAGAGGTAACAAAGAGATACACAAGAGAACAGTACTATAAAAAAATGGTTGAATCTCTTACTGAAAAATGGCAAAGAGAAGATTCACTAAAAGGGGAGTTGTCTAAATATGAGAAACAAGCTGATGGGAAGACCGAATTTTTTCAATTTCGCCAACCTTTAGTTCTTGAAGACGGAAGAATTTTTGCAATTTATTCAGATCTCGATAGAACTGCAGGTCTTGTAGAAATTGACAGCATCGATAAGAAAATTACAAAAGTTTTATCAATAGGAAACATTAGCGGCAGGGCAGATGCATCTGGAAACTTGATAGTTTGGTCAGAAAAAGTCCCTTCAATAAGATGGGAGCAGGAGAGCTATTCTGATCTCTTTGTTTATGATGTTAATAGCAAGAAGAAACTAAGGATTACCTTTAAAGAGAGGCTATTTAATCCTATTTTTGGTAACAGTACGAACCAGATTTTTGCTATAAGATATTTGCCTGTTGGTAAATCGCAGATTTGTAGGATAGATCTTAACTCTAAACAGATAAGTTCAGTTGATTTTATTGCAAATGGTCAAATAAAAGAGTTGGCTTATTTAGACAATGAACTTTACGCGACGGTTGTTGATGAAAAAGGGTTAGCTCTATATAAGTACTCATTAACGACAGGGATAAAAAG
>JASDTB010000054.1:0-16542 GCA_041441455.1 Bacteroidales bacterium | reverse complement strand
TTGAAACTGAATCAGAATTTCCGATAATTGAATCAGAGATTAATCAAGCAACACTTTATGCAAATAATGATTCAATAATTGAAAGAGGAGAGTTTCATCCAGCTAAAGAATTAATCAATTTTCACTCATGGGCGCCAGTTTATTACAATATAGATAGAATTAAAAGTAGCTCTTTTGAGAATATAAATGAAGTTATTAGGCCCGGTTTTATTCTCTTCTCTCAAAATTTATTAGGAACCTCTAAAGGCTCTTTAGGATATTCATTCAATAATGGATTTCATGCTGGTCATATAAATTTCACTTATAGAGGTTTTTATCCAGTTATTGATATTAAGTGTGACTTCAACGAAAGGGATAGAGAGAGGGTGATGTTAGTGACAAATGGGAACTCTTTACAGCAAATAACTGATACACTAAGAGGGAAGCCATTTATGGAGGCTAGTACAACATTTTCAATTCCATTAAATTTTAGTAGATCTGGATATACCTCTTTTTTAGTCCCCAAATTAAAGTGGAAGTATACAAATGACTCCTTTTTCTCCTATTCTCATGATAGTTATAATAACTATCAACAATTAACTTTAGGTCTTCATGCATATACTATTCATAATCTTGCAAAAAGAGCAATTTTTCCTAAATATGGAATTGGAACCAATATCGGATATAGTTTCGTGCCATTTGCTGGTGAAAATTTTGGATCTACATTCTATGCCTCAATTTATGGGTATCTGCCAGGAGTGAAAGAGAATAATGGACTAAGGTTAGCTATTTCGTTTCAACATCAGTTTGTGGAGAATAAGCGATATCTTCAAAAGAGTGATATCTCTTTTCCGCGAGGATATAATAGTTACTGGAGTAAGGAACTTGCATATATATCAGTTGATTATGCATTTCCAATCTATTTTGAAGATTTTCTCCCATCATGGCTATTGTATATTAAAAGATTACAATTAATTCCATTTTTCGACGCTGGATACAATAAAGGGTTGCGTGGAGATTCTCGTTTAATTTCATTTGGATCCGATATTTTAGCTGATTGTCATATATTTGGAATCTCTATTCCTGTTTCAGCTGGGTTGAGATTAGCTAGAAATATTGAAGATGAGAATACTCTCCAATTAATTTTTAAAATACCGTTATAGCCATGTTTAAGCATCTTAATACTTTAAATCCTTTTGACTGGTTTTTGATAATTGGAATTACTTCATTAAATCTGGCATATCTTATTATTTCTGATGAGATGGATTCACTTGGTGCAATTTCAGCAATATCAGGTGTAGTCTGTGTTGTTCTTGTTGCTAAAGGAAACATTTTAAACTATTTATTTGGACTAATTAATGTCTCTACTTACGCCTATATTTCATATAAGGCCGACCTATATGGAGATGCTGCCCTAAATTTCTTTTACTACCTACCTATGCAAATTGTAGGTTGGTTCATGTGGATAAGAAAAAGACAGAATAGTGAATCAGTTACTGTGAAGGCTGGAACTATGACATTTCTTCAAAGGGTAATGTTAGTTTTTATCTCAATAATTTCTGTAGTTCTTGGGGCTTATATTTTAAAATACTATGAAGATCCTCAGCCATTAAAAGATTCAGCAACAACAATTTTGTCAATTATTGCAATGTATTTGATGGTCAGACGATATATGGAGCAGTGGCCTTTATGGGTTATCGTTAATATGATAAGCGTAATTATGTGGATTAGTGCTTATTATAAAGGTGAAGAGCACTCTTTTCTAATGATAATAATGTGGATATTTTATCTAATTAACTCGCTCAATGGTTGGAGAGTTTGGATTTTATTAACTCGGCAGTCTTCAACCCAACAATAGAGGCTATCTCTTCGATTGTTGCCTCTTTGATCTTTTTTACGCTTTTAAAATGGCTTAAAAGCATCTTTTCTCTTTTTTCACCAACACCTTTAATTCCTATTAGGATAGACTCTGTCTGCGCCTTACTCCTTTTATCTCTATGATGAGTAATTCCAAAACGATGAGCTTCATCGCGCATTTGCATTAATAATTTGAGGGTTGGAGAGTTTTTGTCTAAGAAAAGTGGATCTGGATCTCCGGGGATTATCAGCTCCTCCAACCTTTTAGCAATACCAATTATCGGGATTTGTTCGCTTAATCCTAACTGGGCCAAAACCTCATAGGCAGAGTTCAGCTGACCTCTTCCACCGTCGATTACAATAAGCTGTGGAAGTGACATGTGTTCATTCAAAAGACGGCTATATATACTTCCTAACACCTCTCGCATAGAAGCAAAATCGTCGGGACCTTCGACTGTTTTAATATTAAAGTGGCGATAATCACTTTTACTAGGAATACCATTTTTAAACACCACACAAGATGAAACTGCATGTTTGCCTTGAATATTAGAATTGTCAAAGCACTCAATATGTATAGGTAACTCTTTTAATGATAGATCTTTTTGCACTGCAGATAAAACTCTGTTTTTGTGCTCTTCGGGTCTTAAAATTTGTTCCTGTTTAATCTTCTCAAGCTTGAATATTTTGGCATTTTTAATGCTTAACTCTAAGAGTTTAAGTTTGTCTCCTTTGAGAGGGATGCTAATAATATGGTTTGCAAAAGTTTCATCTGGCTTAAAAGGAACAATAATATTCCTTGAGAGTTTTCCTGTTTTATCTAAAATTTCTGCTATAAATGAAGACATTACAGTTGCTTGGTCTTCTTCAATTTGAAGCCTAAACTCTAAGTTGAGTGACTGAATTATGCTCCCTTTTACTACTCTTAAGAAGTTTCCGAATGCTAAATTGCCTTCGAAGACTATTGAAAATACATCACTATCGTCTATACTTGGGTTGACTACAATTGATTTGCTATTATAATTTTGAATCAGTTCTAACTTAGTTTTAAATTTATGAGCATCTTCGAATAGATGTTCTGCTGATGCCTTTAGCATCTTATCCCTGAACTCTTTCTCTAATTCACTAGTCTCGCCCTTCAATATTGAGACAATATTTTTGATTTGATCATTGTACTCATCATTGTTTATCTCGCCAATACAAGGTGCTTTGCATTTACCAATATGAAAGTTTAAACATGGTTTAAATTTTCTAGAAGTGATGTTTTCGGTAGTTAGATTTAACTTACAGTTTCTAAGATAGTAAAGAGAGTTTATTAAATCTAAAAGTTTATAGGCAAAATTTACTGCGCTATATGGACCGAAATACATAGAACCATCCTTTACTAACTTCCTAGTCATAAATACTCTGGGAAATGGCTCCTTTTTTACACAAATCCAAGGATAGGTCTTATCGTCTTTTAGCATAATATTATACTTTGGACGATATTGTTTTATAAGATTGTTTTCTAATAGTAAAGCCTCCTCTTTGGTACCAACAACTGTATGGTCCATACTCTCGATCTTTAAAACCATAACTCTTGTTTTAGTCGTCAGAGAATCTGGTGACTGAAAATATTGTGAGACTCTGTTTTTAAGATTTTTAGCTTTACCAATATAGATTATTGTTCCAAGCTTGTCGTAGAACCTGTATACACCAGGTTCTGTAGGAAGAAGTTTAACAAGATCTTTTAACTCTGGTTTTGGCGAATTCATATATGACTTATCTCCTGAGATATCTTATTTTTTGTAAAAGTAACAAAAATCTTATATTTGCGTTGCGTTATGACAACTAAACTGGTATCTAAAAATGATGTTAAAAGGGCATTGAAGATTCGTGGCCCTTTCGGAGATATCGCTGCTTTGACAGTTATGTCTCTGCTGGGTTTCAATAAGATAAACAAGAAGTATTCGAACTTCGCAAGTTTCGGTGGTCGTGAATTTACGACCGAAATGCTCAAAGAATTCAAAGTAAAATACGATTTTATTGAGAAAGAACTTGACTACATTCCTCAAGAAGGTCCGTTTATCGTAGTTGCAAACCATCCATTTGGTGCTGTTGACGGTGTGATTTTATTAAATATTATCAGTTCAATCAGACCAGATGTAAAGTTTTTAACAAACTTTATTCTTTCTCATATTCCTAATTTGAAAGAGTTCTTCTTACCTGTTAATCCTTTTGAAGATAAACCTGGACTAAAAAGCAGTTTTTCGGGATTAAGAATGGCTTCGGAGACTCTTGCCTCTGGAGGCTGTCTGGTTTTATTTCCTGCTGGTGAAGTTGCAACAAGATACAAAGGGTCGGTAATTGAAGACAAGGAGTGGCAAACTTCGGTTATAAAGCTAGTTAAAAACGCAAAGGTTCCTGTTATTCCAGTTTATTTTCACGGTACAAACTCTAACTTCTTCCATTGGCTTGGTAAAATACATCCAATGCTTAGAACTGCGAGGTTACCGATGGAACTTGTAAATAAAGCTGGGTCAGTTATTCCTGTAAGAATTGGGAAACCAGTTACTGTTAATGAAATTTCGGAATATAAAGATTTAAAAGATCTTGGCAGATATTTAAAGAGTAGATGTTACGCGATGGAGGCTAATATTAAAAAGCCCGAAGAGTTATGTACTTGCAAATCTACAACCCCGATTGCACTACCTAAAAATAGACGTCTTCTGAATAAAGAGATCAAATCTCTAGCTCAGGAAAATCATCTATTTACTACAGGTAATTATAGTTGCTATCTAGCTGAGGCAAAGTCGATACCATGTCTGCTACATGAACTTGGCAGAAAGAGAGAGGAGGCCTTTAGAGCAGTTGGAGAGGGAACAAATAAGAGTTTAGACACTGATGCTTTTGACGATTACTATAAACATCTTATTTTGTGGGATAAGCACAAGTCTAAGATCGTAGGTGCCTATAGACTTGGTTTTGGAAGTGAAATAATGCCAAAATATGGGATTAAAGGCTTTTATTCTCAAACGCTCTTCAATTATGAAGAGGGAATACATAATGTTTTAAGTAAATCTATTGAACTTGGTAGATCCTTTGTTTCATTGGAGTATCAAAAGGAGCCACTTCCATTAGTTTTGCTTATTAAAGGTTTATTATATTCTGTCCTAAATCATAAAGATGTAGAGTATTTGTTCGGTCCTGTAAGCATAAGTTCTTGGTATCCTATGTTTTATAGAAGCATGATTATTCATTATCTTAAGGCGCACCATTCAGTAAAAGATCTAGAGTCTCAAGTAAGACCATTTAATCCGTTTGTGCCTGATTTTAATAGGGTTTCAATAGATGATCTTTTAAGAAATAAAATGGAGAGCATCGAGAAATTCGATAGGTACATGATGAGGTTAAGTGATAATCAATTTAGACTTCCAACTTTAGTTAAGAAGTATTTAAAGATTAATGCTAAGATCATAAATTATAATGTAGATCCTGACTTCAACTATTGTGTTGATGGTCTTGTGTTGTTAGACCTAAAACAAGTTCCAAAACAAGAGATTCTAGCATTGTCGAAAGATGAAAAGAATCAAGCTCAAGTATTAGCAAGATTTGGTATTGAATCTTAACTTTATAGTTTAAGGAACTGGATCATACCCACTACCACCCCAAGGATGACATCTTAGAATTCTTCGAATTGATAAATATAGGCCCTTAATTGGGCCATGTTTTTTTAATGCCTCAATTGAGTAATGAGAACATGTCGGCGTAAATCTACAAGATGGTGGTTTTAGTGGTGATATTCCGTACTGATAGAATTTAATCAATAGTATCAACGGAAATGCTATCGCTCTCTTTAGAAGTTGATAGGATTTTTGATAGAATGTTTTTGACTCTTTCATCTACAAATTTAAAGTCTGGAATTTTATTCCATGTAAAGATAAAAGAAATATCGTAATTGTATTCGGAAGCATAATCAGCAATGCTGATCCGGTAGCTTTCCCGAACAATTCGTTTTATATAGTTTCTGTCGACAGCTTTTTTATAATTTCTTTTAGGGACAGAAACCATAAGCCTGCAATGGCTCAGGTCGTTCTTAAGATAAAAAACTTTAAACGGGTGCTTGAACATTGAGTCACCCTTTTTGAGTAGATTTTCGATATCATTTTTAAGACAGAGTCTACTCTCTTTTCCAAATTGGTAATTGCGATTTTCCATCTCTTATTGATTGACTACAAGAGAGAAAACATATGTGTAATCTTGATTTTTGATAGTAAGCTCTTGCTTGGAGGGTGACAAAGAGATAATATCAAAACAAGCATTTTTACTTCCAGCTACTGTTGAGAAATAGTTAGTTGAATTGTAGGCTAATACGATGTATTTGAAGTGTGTCTTAAAGGTCCCCGCTTGTGCTTCTACAATCACCCAACCAGACTGAGTGTTTTCGTAAATAGAGTACTCACCCTTTGTATTGAATTTTATTCTAAATGTATCGAATAACTCTCCATTTTTGCTTTGACATTGCCAAGTATTTGCTAAGCTATCTTTTACCGGAAATAGCTTTTCGGCAAGATCAATTTTATCAAGTTTTATTGTTTTTCCCAGTTGAGACTTAAGATTAAGAGAGGCATCATCTACTGAAACAATATCATAGATCTTTTGATTCAAAATCAACTTGTTTTCGGCAAGTGTGTATGTAGACTTTGTAGAGTTTACAGAAGAGTCAATAGTAAGATCTGGGTAGATTCCAAGCTTGTAAACCAGCTTTTTATCTGGATTAATTTTCACACCATCCACTTCGGAGGTAATCCATTTACCTCTGTATTTGTCTCTCTCCTTAGAAGGGTCACGTACACAAGAGAGGAAAACCAATGCTACAAAAAGTGCAGCTAGGATGATCTGTTTTTTCATTCTTATTTTTGTTCTAAATAGATCGATAACGCTTTTGCTATCGAAGGTGCTTCAGGCGTAGGAGCAATAACTGCTGAGGTCAATTTGGCAGCTTTTAGTGCTTTTGCTGTTGCTGGACCAAAAGTGGCAAATTGAATCTCTTTTTGCTGGAAATCTGGAAAGTTTTCTTGAAGAGACTTAATATCAGAAGGGCTGTAAAAAACAATCATGTCGTAATTATTCAAATCCAAAGATTTAAGGTCACTATAGACTGTTTTGATAAATACTGCACTTGAGTGTTTAAGCTTTGCTTTAATGAAGGCTTTATGAATATCAGTCTTGCTTCCGTCAGCACCTGCAATCAAAAAATTCTCCATTTTGTGTTTAGTACCAATAGTTTCGATTATTGATGTAGTAGCTCCGTTTCCAAAGAATATTTTTCTTTTTCTATATACGATGTATTTTTGAAGATAAAGAGCAATAGCTTCGGAAGTGCAGAAGTACTTCATAGTTTCTGGAACAGTAATTCTCATCTCCTCGCAAATCTTAAAAAATGCATCGATAGATGTTCTTGCTGTAAAAACGATAGCGGTAAAGTCTAGAATGTTAATTTTCTGTAATCTGAATTCTCTTGCCTGAAGAGGCTCTACTCTAAAAAAAGGAAGAAACTCAATGTTAACCTTGTGTTTAGTAATGATTTCAGTATAAGGGGAGCCGTTAGTCGGTTCGGGTTGTGAGATCAGAATGTTTTTAATCTTCATATAGCTATAAAGAGAGAATAAAATTGATAAACAGTGAAATCGGCAGTAATTCCACGGCGCAAAGATACAAAATATAAAAAATAATAGAAAAGCTATGTTTAATTATTATTTGACAAGTTCGTATAAGGTAAATTGAATATACGAATAAAGTAATGGCTAACAGGCACATAAATAAGGTCTGTTCGGAGATTGAAGGGTCGGCCAGAAGTACAATAAAAATTACAAAAGATAAAAGTGAAAGCAATATTATATGGTTATAAGAGAATTTTTCAATCATATAGAAGGCATTTTTCTCTCTGGTAATCCAACTGATTAATCCAAACATTGTTTTTTTAAGTATCCAATAAGAAAAAAGGACTCCAACTGATGCTAAATAGAAGTACGGAGTGAACATCCCGGTTTCGGTTTCGATTGTTTTGCCGGCAATTAATAAGATTATCAGAGGAATATAAAATACAGAAAGTACGGCTACGATATTTCTTTGATTAGTCAAGCCAAGTTTTTCTTCTAATTTTATATGATTTTTATAACTGAAAAGTGTCTTAGTAATCGATGGAGTGATTACAAGAATTTCTCGTGAAAAAATAATCAATGCAATGAAGAAGGCAAAGATGATTCCAGACATTAGGTTATTTTGCAGATCTTCATATTTGCTTACAGGCAGAGGTGTCGAATCGGTAACGATTTTCGTTGTTGAGCTCCACAATTGATTAATACTCTTTACTGAGTCTTTTTGTATTGGGTAAAAATCTACGATAAGCAACTTACATGAAGAGCTGTCTGTTAAATACAGAGTATCTGTTCTGGGCATTAAGGTATTCGTTGTGTGCATCAATTACCTCTTTTTGCTTTATATCCCAACTCGGTTAGAACAGCAACAATTTTGTCGCGGAAGTCTCCTTGGATAATAATTTCACCATCTTTTGCACTGCCGCCAGTTCCACATTTAGTTTTGAGAGTCTTTCCAAGTGTTTCTAAATCTTCTATTTTGCCAATAAAACCTTTGACAACAGTCACCTGTTTGCCCCCTCTGTTGCGACGATCTATTGCAACAACTAACTTTTGCGAACCATTAGGAAGAGTTTCAGGCTCCTGGTCGGTTTGAGATGCATTATATCCGAAGTCGGGGTTAGTTGAATAGACTACACCAAGTCTGCTTTTCCAGTCATTCTCTTTCATGGCAAATTATTTGCTGCAAATTTAGGTAGAAAAATTCAAAATAGTATCTTTGTCAGATATTAGAGATATTTTATGCAAAATAATTCAATGGAATTTAAAAAGTTCGGACTGTTAAACAATATACTCGGGGTAGTAGTATTGTTGGTCTCTTCGTTTGTCTATCTTGCTACGATAGAACCTACAACCAGTTTCTGGGATTGTGGCGAGTTTATTGCCTCATCATTTAAGTTGGAGGTTGGACACCCTCCAGGAAATCCTGTTTTCCAGCTTATTGCCAGATTCTTTACCCTTTTTGCCGATAAAGAGAATGCGGCAATGATGGTTAATGCGATGAGCGCGCTTTGCTCAGCTTTCACTATCATGTTCCTATTCTGGACAATTACCCACCTTGCTAGAAGAATTTATGACAAGGCAGGAACTCCATTGACAGAAGGAAATGCTTATGCAGTGCTTGGTGCTGGATTAGTTGGCTCATTAGCATACTGCTTCTCAGACACATTTTGGTTCTCTGCAGTTGAGGGAGAGGTTTATGCGATGTCATCGCTATTTACTGCTGCTGTTTTCTGGGCAATGCTCAAATGGGAGGAGCAAGCAGATAAACCAGGTTCTAACAGATGGATTGTGCTCATTGCCTTCCTAATGGGACTCTCTATTGGTGTTCACTTGCTTAATCTATTGACTATTCCTGCATTAGTATTTATTTACTATTATAAAAAATATCCTGTTACAAATAAAGGAATCTTCTATGTTTTAATGATTTCGGGAGTTATCTTGGGAGGAATTCTTTATGGAATCATCCCTTATCTTCCAAAAGTTGCATCATGGTTTGACCTTCTATTTGTCAATGTATTTGGATTGCCATTCAATTCAGGAGCACTGTTCTTGATGGTTGCAATACTAGTTGCATTGTTTGTGTCTATCTACATTACATACAAAAAAGCACTCGTACTTGCTAATACAATACTACTTTGTGTAACGATGATCGTAATCGGTTACTCATCATTTGCAGTTGTAATAATAAGATCTTCGGCAAATACTCCTACTAATGAAAATCAGCCTGATAATCCATTTTCATTAGTAAGATATCTTGGAAGAGAGCAATATGGAAGTAATCCGTTGATTTATGGTGAGACATTTGCCTCTCCATACACTCTTGAGACATCAGATTACTATGCAAGATTTGAAGATAAGTACAAAAAGGTACAAGGACCTGTTCAACCTGTATACGCCTCTGATGCTAAGATGGTCTTCCCTAGAATGTGGAGCACATCTCCCGAACATATTAAGTTTTATGAGAGATATACTGAGGGTAAAGGAAAGAGTATTGAGGGAAGTGATAAAAAATTACCATTCTTTAAAGATAATCTCGAATTCTTCTTTGACTATCAAATGAACTGGATGTATTTCCGCTACTTTATGTGGAATTTCGCAGGAAGACAAAATGATTTACAAGGATCTAATCCTGGTGATCCAATCAGGGGTAACTGGGAGTCGGGAATTACATTCCTAGACCAGTCTCGTTTAGGAGACCAGTCAGAAGGTCCAGATTATATCATTAATAATAAAGCAAAGAACCATTACTATCTTCTTCCTCTGCTTCTTGGCTTTATCGGGTTATTCTATCAGATGTCGAGAGATAAGAGAAATGGTTGGATTACATTCTTATTATTCTTCCTAACAGGTATTGCTATTGTAATTTATTTGAACCAACCACCATATCAACCAAGAGAGAGAGATTATGCTTATGCTGGTTCTTTCTATGCGTTTGCAATATGGATTGGATTGTCTGTTCTAGCTATACACGAAGCATTAAGTAAAAAGGTATCTCCTAAGATATCAGGTGCTGTAGTTAGCATTGTTTGTCTAATCGTTCCAATCCAGATGGGAAGTCAGAACTGGGATGACCATGACAGAAGTGGAAGATATACTGCAAGGGATATCGCCTATAACTATCTGAACAGTTGTGGTAAAGATGCAATTCTAGTAACTCATGGAGATAATGACACATTCCCTCTTTGGTACATTCAGGAGGTTGAAGGTGTAAGGACTGATGTGAGAATTGTCAACACATCTCTTTTAGGTACAGATTGGTATATTGACCAAATGAAATACAGAGTTTATGATTCATCTCCTATTCCATTTTCGATACCAAGAGAGAGTTATCTATATGGTACAAATGACTATGTACAGATTTATGATCGTGTCAATAGACCTGTTCCAATTAAACCTGTAATAGATCTATTGTCTAATCCAAGCGCGAAGGTAATGACACAAGGGGGAGAAAGTGTTACTGTATTTGCTGCTAGGAAGCTTTTGATCAATGTTGATAAGGCTAATGCAATTAAGAACGGAATAATTTCGGCTGCAGATACAAATGTGGTTGATACTATTCAGTTAACAATTCCAGAGGGTAAGAATTTGTTGAGTAAAGCTGAGATGATGATTTTGGATTTGCTTGCAAACTATAAATGGGATAGACCTATCTACTTTGTAGCAATGGGCGGTGACCTAGAGATAGGCTTGCGTGAATACTTAGAATTCAATGGATTTGCTTATAAATTTGTTCCAATTAAGAGTGTTACTCAACTAGGTTCCCCAGGAAGAGTAGTTGCTGATAATATGTATGATAAGGTAATGAATGTTTACAAATGGGGAAGAATGAATGAGCCAGATGTAAATATTGATTATCAAAATCTGTTGACATTCAATGCAGTTATGTCAATTAGAAACATTCATACACTAACTGCCAAGGCTTTGATTGCTGAAGGTAAAAACAAGCAGGCTGTTGAGGTCCTTGATAGAATGCAGCAAGTTATGGTTCCATCGCAGTTTCCACTAAATTGCTCTATGCTTCCTTCGCTTAATGAATACTCTGTTCTTGAAGCAATAGAAATTTATTTAATTGCAGGTGAAAAGGAAAAGGCAGTCAAATTATCTGATGAGTTTATCGCTGAGACATTGAAGGCTATTAAATTGTTCTCTAAACCTTATGGCGCAGGATATTTATCTAAGAATGATATTGAATCTAATATTGCTTATATATACTATGTTTCTGAAACATTCAAAAAATTGGGCATGGCAGATAAGGCAAAAGAGTTGGAGACACTGTTAACAAATACGATAAAATCAATCCAACAGTAGGTTACATCCTCTGATTTCGGAGTTTTGAATACGACCGAGGACTTTAAAAGAGTCCTCGGTCTCTTTTATTCCTAGGTCCATCGTTTGTATAAATGAGCATGAGTTGATATTTGCTAAATCAATAATACTGATTCCTCCTATTTGGTTATTTGCAAGATGTTTGAGGGGGTTAGCAAGGTCTCTGATAATTATCTTTTTCCATGATGGAGAGAAAAAGAGTCCCTCTCCTGATGAGTATGATTGTGACAAGAGCTCTGCCATTCCATATTCTGAATGGATATGTTTTGTGTTAAATGATTGACAAAAAATCGAGTGTAACTCCTCTCTTGGAATCTCTTCGCCTCTTCCTTTCATACCACCAGTCTCCATAATTATAAGATCGGGATAATCTAAACAGTATTGTTGGCAAAAGTCTTTAAGAGCAAAGCTTACTCCCAAAAGTAGAGTCTTCTTTTTACTCGCTTTTTGTTTTTCAAGTGTGATAAATAGTTCGTCAAAGTTGTAGAGATAAAAGCCGCTGTTGATGTCCTCAGTGAGTTTTATCAGCTTGTCTGCCATATAGACTAATGACGAGCCATCTCGCTCTAGATATGATGGTAATAGAGCCAATATAGTCCACTCTTTTGGATCTCCATAAAAATGGGTAAATGCTCGTATAAAACTCTCTTCATAGATTGAGAGATCTGCTACTAGGTGTCTGGCAGGAATCATCCCACTAGTTGCACTGCTGGTAAAAATCTTCTGTACGCTCTTACCTTCTAAAATAATATCCCTCTCCTTAAAAAACTCAACAGGTAAAAAGGGAATATCTTTAATATTATTAATAATAGAGGGATTAATCTCTAGATTTTCAAGAAATTCACGATAAACAGGTGAATTGGATGATTGTATTTTGAAAACCTCTAAAGCTACAGAATTGAATTTTTCTGCCGAATCGATACTAAATATTTGTGTTATTAAGTCTTTCATTAATCAAGATTAACTCTTCTGCAATTATTCTGTGATTGCTAAGTCTTGGCACTTTGTTTTGTCCGCCAAGCTTATTTTTACTTTTTAACCATTCATAAAAGCATCCGTTTTTAAGGATGGTTAACTTTAGCTCCTCCATGGTCGCATTGTTTTTTCTCTTTGCCTCATAGTCGGAATTTTGAGAGCAGATAGCTTTGTCGAGATCTTTTGTAAACAACTGAATGTTGGAAGGTGCCTTTGTGAATTCAACAAACCATTGATGAGAACCTTTCGCTCCAATTGTCATGAAAATTGGGGCAACTGTATAATTGTCAATTACCGCATCGTGAATTTTACATACTTCAGAGATTGCACTCTCAGCATTGTTTATCATGAGCTCTTCGCCAAAAGTGTTGATGAATAATTGAGTTCTACCCGAAACGATGATTTTATGAGGATATGTTGATGTGAATCTAACACAGTCCCCAATCAAGTATCTCCATAAACCACTATTCGTTGTAATTACAATTGCATAATTTACACCAACTTTCACTGTAGATACTGTTTCGAATTCTCGATATTCTCCCGTTAGAGCTTCTTCTAAGCGATCCATTGGGATGAATTCGTAGAACACTCCGTTATTGACAGTCAATATCATTGATGGATCAGCAGCATCGTCTTGGAAGGCAAAGTAACCTTCGGAGGCGTTGTAGTTTTCGCGATAATTCATGCTGCTCGATGGGATTATCTTTTTATACTGTTCACGATAGGGTTCAAAGTTGATGCCTCCGTGCATAAATAATTCAAGGTTTGGCCAAATCTCTAGAATGTTGTCAATCTTGTGATATTCAATGATTTTATTCAGCAGGATTAAGTTCCAGGAAGGGACTCCTGAGAAGTTCGATACATCATGTTTTGCTGCAATTTTGCAAATTGCTTCAACCTTTGTCTCAAAATCAGAAATCAAGGCAATATTTCTCTCTGGAATTCGTCTCCTTTCAACTAAAAAGTTTGAATTACTAAGCATTACTGCCGACAAGTCTCCATAAAAACTCCTCCCTTTCCCAATTTCGTCAATTGTTACGCTTCCGCCTAAAGTAAGTGCCTTTCTATCGAGCAGTGATGTTCCTGGATTCTGGTAGATATAAGTTGCAAGCATCTTTCTGATGCCCTTAAAATGACAATTGTAAAGTGAGTCATGAGTTACAGGAATGTATTTGCTTTTAGAAGAGCTGGTTCCACTCGACTTTGCAAACCATTTTACCTTTTGGTTCCAAAGAATATAGTCTTCTCCCTTTCTAAGTCTCTCTATATATGGCTCGAATGCATCATAGTCCCTAAGTGGAACATTTGATTGAAACTCTTTTAACGAAGTTGTAGATTTTATGCCATGCTCCCTTCCGAAAAGAGTCTCCTCTCCCGATTTCATCTGCTCACAGAAAATTAAATCCTGAAATTTTTGAGGATTTTTTCTGCTCTCCTCCAGTTTTTTGATGGATGGAAGCGAGACTAAAGTATATAGTTTTGCTGTAATGGACATGCTGCAAAGATACTGATTATTCAAAAACTTCATGCAAAATACTCAATGACTGGATATTTATCTCAAAGCCCGAGTGATAGCTGAGGTATCTGATTAACTCCTCTAAAAAATAAGACCTCTCTTTGCCACTGGTTAAGATGTTTGAGGTATTAAAATCTTCGCACAAAAGTGAATGAAGGGCTGCGGAATTGACTTCGTTGAAATAGCTCTCTCCTGGATTCAACCCGTTGGAAAATCTACCTTTGGTCAGACTAAAGATTCTATTTGAGGAAGAGAAGTTGTCTTCGGGAAGATATCCCATATATCCACAAAGACGTGCGACAAATCGGAGGTGGTAGTCTTTATAGGATGTCTCTATCTTCTCTAGTTCTATAATCGAGGCTTCAATGAAAGAGAATAACTCTGGATTCTTCTCAAGCTCTTTTACAGTTTTGAATAAGAGTTCGCTCATAAACATTGCAAGAGAGCATTTTATAATGTTGCATCTGATTGACTGTAGTTTATAGGCTGGATGAAACTCTGTTATCGTCTTAAGGTCGCCTTTTGTACTGCCTATCTGAGCGTCTATGATACTCAATGGGTGCAGTGATGATAAAGCGGCATATTTTTTGGACTTACCCGAAAAGTACAGGATATAGTTCTGACGCCCAGCTGAGTCGGAGTAGCCGTTAATAATCACACTGTTATCTCTGAATTTAAGAGTGTGCAGAATTATGATCCTTGAAGAGAAGGTCATTTAGATCGAAGATTATGTAGATATTGGGACAGTTGTCTGATCGCTTTGCCTCTATGAGATATACTATTTTTCTCTTGAGAAGATAATTGAGCCATAGAGATATTAAACCCTTGAGGTTTGAAAACAGGGTCGTATCCAAATCCTTTTTCACCAATAGGTTCTTTAAGTATCTCTCCCTCCACACAACCTTCGAATAAGATTGGAGATCCATCGAGAATTAAAGCTATTACTGTTTTAAAACGTGCCGATCGATTTTCAATACCTTCAAGTTCTTTGAGTAGTTTAGACATATTTTTTGATGGATTATTTTCTTCTCCAGCGTATCTTGCCGAATAGACACCAGGCCTTCCTCCCAAAGAGTCAACTTCCAAACCGGTATCGTCTGCGAAACAAGGTTGTTGGAATCGCTTCCATAAATAGTCTGCCTTTAAGATTGCATTTGCACTGAGAGTTGTTCCTGTCTCCTCAATCTCTTCGTTCACGCCAAGCATTTGAGGGGTAACCAATCTGAATCCTTCGCCTAGGATCTCCTGAGCCTCTTTTAGTTTATGTTGATTTCCGGTAGAAAAAATAAGTTCCATCAGTAAAGTCTTTATTGCATCAAAGATACGAATTCTTTATTTTTGTATAAGTTATAGTAACACTAAATAAAATGAACAAGTTTTTCAAAGGGGTAGTATGTGTGTTGATTGTTTTTTCTTCCACAGCTGTTTTTTCTCAGTCGAAGGAATTCAAGACTGCTAAAAGTTTAGATATTCAGCTTTCGATTTTAAGAGAGTTGTCTCTATATTACGTTGATTCTGTGCAGGTTGACAAACTTGTTAATGTTGGGATTGATGCAATGCTAGAGTCGCTTGATCCTTATACTGTGTATGTTCCAGAAGAGGATGAAGAGGGTTTGGAGTTTATGACAACCGGCTCTTATGGTGGAGTTGGAGCACTAATTCGCAAGGTAAAAAGTGGGATAATAATATCAGAACAATATGAAGGATCCCCAGCTGCACGAGCAGGCTTGGTTGCTGGTGATACAATTATCAAAATTGACTCTGTCTTCACTGAAAATATGAAGGTTGAGGATTGTAGTGCAAAGATGAAAGGTAAGCCTGGAACAACGGTTACTTTTTTAGTTAAAAAGTTGAGAGGAGGAGCTCCTGTTGAGTATAAAATAACCAGAGAAAAGATCCATTTCCCTGATGTTGCTTATTATGGAGTTGTGAAAGATAGTATTGGATATATAAGAATATCTGGTTTCACTTTAGATGGAGCAAAAGATGTTCGAAAAGCGCTTCTCGAACTCAAATCAACGGGCAAACTTAAAAGGATGATTATTGATTTAAGAGGTAATGGTGGCGGACTTCTAGATGAGGCTGTAGAGATTGTGTCGCTTTTTGTACCGAAAGGGACCAAAATTGTCTCTTCTAAAGGTAGGTTTAAACAGGCAGACATTGATTATATTACGAAAAACGAACCAGTTGACACATCAATTCCTTTAGCAGTATTAGTTAATTCTGGTTCTGCGTCCTCTTCGGAGATTG
>JASDTB010000053.1:0-19898 GCA_041441455.1 Bacteroidales bacterium | reverse complement strand
TTAAAAATTTACCGCTATTTTACCAACATAAACACCACTTGCCCCCATTTGAGTTACTAAAACTTCATTACCAGATCTATTTTTGAATGGGACTGGTTTTTCTAGGAATGTGTGCGAGTGGCCCCCAATGATTAGATCAACATTTTCGGTCAATTTAGCTAGTTCGGTATCAGATGGATTCTCTGCGGTACCTCCGTCGAAACCAAGATGCGATAAGACAACAACTAGGTCGCACCTCTTCTTTGTTCGAAGCATTTTTGCAAGTTTGTTTACCACAGGAATCGGATTAGAGTAAGTGGCGCCTTTTCTAGACTTTTCAGATACATATCCATCAAGGTCTAGGAGTACTCCTATTATCCCAATTTTTTTACCTCCCTTCTCAATGATTGTGTAAGGTTTTACAACCCTTTTAAGAGGTGTCTTTTTAAAGTCATAATTTGCACAAACAGTAGGAAAGTTTTGCATAGATATTCTTCTCGCTAACTCATCCATTCCATTATCGAACTCGTGATTACCCAAACATGCAGCCTCATACCCCATAGCGTTATATAGCTTAACCTCTACATCACCTTTGAAGATTGTAAAATATGGAGTTCCTTGATTGAAATCCCCAGCATCTACAATCAAGACATTGTCGTGTTGAGCTTTAACCTTCTTGATAAATTCAGCTCGTCTTTGAAAACCACCAAAGCCTTTGTTTCTTCCTGTTGTGAAAGGCTCAATTTGGCTATGAGTATCATTTGTGTGCAATATTACTAGGTCTTGTGCAAAACCAGTTATGGTAATTAAAAAGAATAATACTGCAATTACATATTTAAAGAATAAATTCATAATCTTACTGTTTACTAGAAATTTTAACTCTACCATCTATAACTGGCGCAACTGATGTTCCTTTACTTGCAGCCTTTCTAAATTCAGCAATCACAGCATCCCTTATCAACGCACCTGTCTGCTCTACAGCTGTGGCAAGTCTTAACGGAGCAACATTGTCTCCTCCACTTAGAAGAAAATCAATAGTTGCTACTCTATATACCCGATTGACATCAATTGGTTCTCCATTAATTGCAGCCTTTACAAGTTTCTGATTATCAATCTCTAAATAAGTATTGCAAGACATAGCCTCAACCCTGTTTTGTGCGAACGATTCAAATAGTGTCAAGACATCTTTGCCATTCATATCAATAACAACTACATAATTTTCAAAAGGAAAGACAGAATAGACATCATACATTTTCACATCACCAGCAGGTAAGGAGGCTCTAATCCCTCCAAAATTTGTCAAAGAGAAGTCTACTTTACCTTTGCTGAACGACTTTGCATAATTCAATAGTGCGTCAGCAGTGAAGTTTGATAGCAGACTCTCTGGGCGAGAGGTTCTAAGTTCATATGCCGATTTGCCAATTACCTCATTCATCTTTTGCTCCATTGCGGGCTTATAAAAGGCAATTATCGCAGCAACAGTTGTGTCAGACACTTTATCGAAGGTTGTATCCATCAAGACTCGCTGCGCATTAAACGAGACTCTCTTTTGAGCATAAAGCCCAAAAGAGAGAATCATCAACACTGTTAATATCAGTAATTTTCTCATTTTATAATTTTAGTATTTCAACCACTTGATCAAATCCTTCCAAGTTGCCTTCTTGCCATACATAAGAATTCCCACTCTATAAATTTTAGAAGAGACGTAAGTCATAAACAAGAATGTAGCAATTAATAAAGTTATCGAAAGAGCAAGCTCCCACATTGGGACACCAAACGGAACCCTTGCCATCATAACCATTGGAGATGTAAATGGAATCATCGAACCCCAGAATGAAAGAGAGCTGTCTGGATATTGGAACGTATGAATCATAATAAACAAACCAATAATCAAAGGTAGTGTAACAGGCAATATTAGTTGTTGAGTATCGGCTTCATTATCTACAGCAGAACCAACTGCAGAGAACATGGCAGCATATAAAAAATAGCCCAGCAAAAAGTAAATTAAAAAGGCACTGATAATGCTAACAAAATCAACTCCAGCTAATGCTGTCATCACATCCCCCATAGGAGATGATATTTCAGGAACTGCAACTTGCTGACCAGCTACACCTTGTTGCATAACTTGTTGAGTAATTTGACTATTACCAGTTAGCTTATCTACACCAAATGCAGCTTGAATTCCGAAAGTGATTCCAATTGTCAACGCAATCCAAATTAAGAATTGGACAAGAGCTACTGAACCAACACCTATAATTTTGCCCAACATCAACTCGAATGGTTTCACCGAAGATACAATCACCTCAATGATTCTATTTGTCTTCTCCTCGATAACACCACGCATTACCATAGAGCCAAACATGAAGATAAACATATAGATCATAAAGCTACATATGTATGCAATACCCATGTAAATCTCAACCATTCCAAGCTTTTCATCACCCTCCTCTCCTAATGTAAATGTCTTGACATTCACTTCGCTACGAACATCTTTTAAAATTTTGTCTAGATTATCAATGTTATACTTTTTGAGCTTCGCATTTTCTGCGGCTTTCTGCACAGATTTTTCGATACTCTCTTTGGTGTCGATATTCATCTGTTTGCTAGAGTAAGCTGTAACAGCCATATTCATTGAAGAATCAATGCTTTTAACCTCTATGACTGCATAGATATTCTCTTTGTCGAAGTTCTTTTTGATAGCTTCAACATCTGCAGTTGGATTAAATTCAAATACTCTCTTCTCATTTGATTTAAAATATGGTTCGCAAATCCCTGTTCTGTCAACTACAAGAATCTTCTGTTTATCATCATCAGATGAGAACATCATGATTACCGAAGGCAATGCTATGAGCGCTGCAAAAAGAAGTGGGGTAAGCAGAGTTGTGAAGATGAAAGATTTTTTCTTTACTCTAATCAAAAACTCTCTAGAAATAATTAAAAATATCTTATTTGTTTTCATTTTAATCTGGTATTAAGTTGAGTTTCCCTAACTAGTTATTTGTTACAAGTTTAATGAAGATATCATTCATTCTAGGAATCAATTCTCTATATGAAATAATATCTATTTTAGAGATCAGATCAGACAAAACTTCGGCAGAATGAGCATCTCTGTTCACATCAAGAATCATTCTTCTGCTACCTTGACGCTCTTCGTCAGAAACAACTCTAAATAATCCAGAAGCAGATGGGTTATATATTCCAGATGATCTGTACAAAACTTCAACTTCATTAGAACCATGTTGCTTTCTGATCTCATCTAGACCTCCAGTAATAATTAGTTTAGACTTGTTGATAAGAGCAATATTGTCGCACAACTCCTCTACCGACTCCATATTGTGAGTAGATAAGATGATTGTAGTTCCATTTGCCTTCATCTTTAAGATTTCATTTCTAATCAACTGAACATTCACAGGATCGAAACCACTAAATGGTTCATCAAGAATTAACAGTTTCGGTTTATGTAGAACGGTTGTAATAAATTGCACTTTTTGAGCCATTCCCTTTGATAACTCTTCAACCTTTTTGCCCCACCAAGCCTGGATTCCAAACTTAATAAACCACTCTTTCAGCTCTTTCTCAGCTTCGGTACGACTAAGACCTTTCAATCTTGCAAGATACATTGCCTGCTCCCCTACTTTCATCTTTTTGTACAAACCTCTCTCTTCGGGCATATATCCAATACTCTCAACGTGAGAGGTATGCAGAGGAGATCCCTTAAATAAGATCGTACCTTCGTCCGGAATAGTAATCTGATTGATGATTCTTATTAAAGTTGTTTTACCGGCGCCGTTCGGACCAAGTAGTCCGAAAATTTTGCCTTCGGGGATTTCTAGTGATACATGGTCAAGAGCTGTATACTGGTTGAATCTCTTGACAACACCTTTGCAGCTGACAATACTCATTGTAGTTACGTTTTATAAATTTTTGTTAAAAATAATCATTAAAACTTATATTCAATTATCATTCAAAATAATATTTAATATAAGATAAGTTTTCTGGTTTAATAATCTTGTTTCTGATTATTAATGCTAGGCAAAATGTCCCTTCTGCTGCCACTTTTCTTAGTCTGATTATTGCATTTGCAGCATAATCACCTATGTATGGGTGCGATGCTAGTGATTTAACCGAAGCAGTGTCTATCTTAATTTTTTTGATCTTCAAAGTATCAACGGAGACTCGCTCCTTAATCATCTCTATCTTTTCTTGATCAAATCCATAAATTTCAGTCAATTGATATTCACTTGCAAATCCTCCAAGCTTGTGTCTATATCCGATAATCTTTCGCGCGAAATATGGTCCTATACCGGGTAAAGCAACAAGTTGAGCAGAGTCGGCTTCATTCAATTCAGTAAGGCTAACTTTACCTTTTGCTTTAATCTCAGTGATATTAGTAGCAGTTTGTGTCAAATTATTACATTCTGGTTGAAAAATTTTAACGAAAGGTAAAATCTTTGCATACATCTCATCTGAGATAACGTACACTTTTTTAAGATCTTCTGGAGTTTTAAACCCTCCAGATTTTTCTCGAAAATTTATGATTGATTTTGCTTGTCTTTGCGAAAATCCCATTTTGCAAAAATCCTCAACACTACTTAGATTGGGATCAAACTCTTTGAAAATTTCCTTCGTTTTTTCCCTTTTGTTGTCAACTTCAAAGCCTCTTCTGTTATCTCTCTTCTTGATTTTATGAGAAAAATCAACAATTTTCGTAACCTCTCTACCACTAGAGTCTACGATTACTCTGTTTACTGGCACAAGCGGCTCTTTAAAATAGCCTGATGACTTTAAAATTAGCACAATTGATTGAATTGCAATGACAATCGCAATAAGAATCACAACTCCTTTTGAGTGTGACCTCGATAAATTCTCTCTCTTCATAACCTCTCCCCTCCATACTTGATTTAAATTATTAATTATTCGATATCATCCTCCGATGATGCCTTATTTTTTGATTTTCCTTCGACTATTAAAACAATCTCTCCTTTAGGTTCATGAGAAGAGTACCACTCAATCAACTCTTTTAGTGTACCTCTACGATTCTCTTCATGAATTTTAGTAAGTTCTCTGGAGACACAAGCCTCACGCTCATCTCCCCAGAATTCTGCCATCTGCGACAATGTCTTTACTAATCTGTAAGGAGACTCATAAAAGATCATTGTTCGCGGCTCTTCTGCAAGACTCATAAATTTTGTCTGCCTTCCCTTTTTTAATGGCAAAAAGCCTTCAAAGCTAAATCTGTCACACGGGAAGCCTGAATTTACAAGCGCAGGGACAAAAGCTGTTGGACCAGGTAAAGTCTCTACAATGATCCCTTTCTCTCTACAAAGACGAACGAGTAAAAAACCAGGGTCAGAAATGCCAGGTGTACCGGCATCACTTACCAGGGCAATTGTAACACCGGAGAGAATCTTTTCTGTAATTCTCTCAATTGTTTTATGTTCATTGTATTTATGATGCGACTCCGTTGGAGTAGTAATATCATACTTACGAAGAAGCACTGATGTAGTCCTTGTGTCCTCAGCCAAAATTAAATTTGCCTCTTTGAGCACTCTCAGGGCTCTTAAAGTTATGTCCTCAAGGTTTCCTATCGGTGTGGGAACTATATACAATCTAGACATCTATTTTCCTCCTAATTATCATGTAGAATCTGTAAAGCGTTGGAGACTCTTCATCCCAATACGGGAACGCGGTTCTGGTGTACTCAAGTACTTCGTCCATACTTGTCATCTCATTTAGCCTCATTATACTGATTTTAAATTGCTCTTGATCCTCATTAAATAGATCTTTAATGAAGCAAATCCTGTCATTGAGAGAGATTCCTGCCCAAATATCAGAAATTTTCGAACCTGGATAATCAGTTAACCACTCAGGTGTATTCTCTTTCAATCTATCATAAAGAGACAAATTATCTTCGTCTTCGCCATCCTCTTCCAGTAAAATCTTCTGTATATCATTAGTTTGATTATCAAACAATTCAACTACTACAGGTTTTGCAAATATTTCAGTTTTTGGTTCTTCTAATACTGGCTCCTCAATTATTTGTTTCTCAATTATAGAATTTTCTACTTTATCAATATCAGCAGCTACTTTGACTTCATTCGCCACATTGCTCTCTGATAATTCATCTTCTGAAGAGAAGACATCGGTCATATCAAAAATTTCGTCACGTAAATCTTCGGGAATAATTGATTCTACTTGTGGAGCAGTAAAGGTTTCGCGCGATTGAATCTTTAACGATTTTACACTCTCCAACTCATCGAAAACAGAGTGAATTTGATTGTTAAGCTCTTCCAATTTCTCTTGCAAGAGGTTTATCTTTTCATTTTTATAATCGTCTCTTAAAGAGATAATTCTATTTGTTATTGATGATGTATAACTTAATAACTCATCAAGCTCTGCATCAGACAAAACTGCATCTTGTTGAGCAGATTCTATTGTCTTAAAAATTTTTTCAGTGAAATGTTTAATTTCAGAAATCTTGCCTTTCCTATCCATCCTTCTTTGATTATCTTTGCATATAATACAAAAATAGGTAAAATGTTTTTAGAAAGTGCAAAAAAAGCCGGCTGGATTGAAGTTGTGTGCGGATCTATGTTTTCGGGCAAAACAGAAGAGCTAATTAGAAGGCTTAAGAGAGCAAAATTTGCAAATCTCAGAGTAGAAATTTTCAAACCTAAAATCGATATCAGATATTCTGTCGAAGAGGTTGTATCACATGACTCGAATAGTATCCGCTCTACACCTGTAGAATCACCTTCGAGCATTTTACTCTATTCGGGCGATGTTGATGTTGTAGGAATAGACGAGGCTCAGTTTTTTGACAAGAGCATTGTTGATGTATGCCAACAATTAGCGGCTTCGGGAATTAGAGTCATTGTGGCAGGGCTGGATATGGACTATCTCGGAAAGCCTTTTGGTCCTATGCCTGATTTAATGGCTGTAGCCGAATACGTAACAAAGGTACACGCTATCTGCGTAAGATGTGGAAACCTTGCCCACCACTCGCATAGACTTACATCAAGCGACAAGCTCGTAGTCCTTGGTGAAAAGGATAGCTACGAGCCTATCTGTCGCCACTGCTTTAATCAGTTGATGCAACAATAAAAAAAAAAGCGGCAAACCATTCGGGTTTGTCGCTGCTTTTAGCCTGACTTCTTACTACTATTGTTGAACTGCTTTACGAGTCAAAGTAGCTTTACCATCATGGTTGATACCTTTTTCAGCGTTAACACCTGTAAGTTGTACTTTTAGAGTGTCAGCACCTTGTAGGTTCAAAGCACCATTAAGGTCAAGAGTTTTGTCTGCACAAACTAGTGAACCAGTGAAGTTAACAGCTGTTTCGTTAACGATAACGTCACCTTTAACATCAACTTTAGTACTATCGTTGATAGCGATAACTGCAGTAAATGTAGAATCTGCAAGGTACTCTAATTCGATAGGGCATACCATAGTTGTAGTTGTAGGAGTTCCTGTTGAATCAACTGTAGTAACAGTGATAGAATCCATACCGGTCCATTGACCAACTAGTTGTTCTGCAAGTGGTTTTTCTTTTGGACCACATGAGCTAAGAGCTACGCAAAAAGCGGCTGCTGCGAAAATTGATTTTAATTTCATTTTACTAAAAATGTTTTAGGTTTAATTGGTAATTCGGGCGCAAATGTAGAAAGATTTTTTTTACTTCAACAAATTTTTTGCAACAATTTTTAACTTTGTAAACAAAATTAATGTTTATGTCACATTCTCAGCTCCAAATTAGCAAAGCGAACCTGTTCCACAACTTCAGATTCTTTCAATCAAAACTCTCAAAATCAACTAAATTACTAATTCTCGTCAAGGCAAATGGCTACGGACACGGAGATATTGAAATTTCCAAGCTTGTAGAAGAATTTGGAGCAAATTATTTAGGGGTTGCGTACCCTTCGGAGGGAATAAGACTAAAAAAGGCAGGAATTAATTTACCAATACTAATTCTTACACCTGGGTACAACAATTTTGAAGAGATTATCGAGCATAATCTAGAACCTAGCATCATCGATCTTGACGCTGCAGAAAATTTTGTCCAGACACTGGCAAACTCTGGCAAAACTACCTATAATATCAGCATAAAGTGCGACACAGGAATGCAGAGAGTTGGTTTCAATCCGAAATCCGCAGTTCTATTAGCAGAATTTTTAAAAAGAAACAGCCATATAAAGGTCAATACAATCTTTTCCCACTTAGCAGCAGCTGATGACCCAAAACATGATCAATTTACACTTTCTCAAATAGCAGAGTACGAAGAGTTCTACTCACAATTAACCCATCTCATTGGTTATAAACCAATAAAACACATTCTCAACTCATCAGGAATTGAAAGGTTCACCCAATATCAGTTCGACATGGTGCGACTTGGAGTCGGTTTGTATGGAACAAGCTATGTTGATCAGACAAAACTGAAGCCAGCGGCATCACTAGTAGCTCCAATAGTTCAAATAAAACATGTTACTGATGGAACGATTGGTTATGGAAGACATGGGTTGATAGATTCAGATAAAGGAAAAACAATTGCATCAATTCCTCTTGGGTATGCAGATGGCATAGACAGACACTTAGGAAGAGGAAAAGTCTCTTTCTATATTAATGGTAAACCAGCTCCGACTATAGGGAATATCTGTATGGACATGTTTATGCTAGACGTCACAGGAATAGATGCAAAAGCTGGAGATATGGTTACAATCTTTGGTGAAAAACCAAATGCATCTGAGTTGGCAGACATTTTGGGGACAATTTCTTATGAAATTTTCACATCTGTGTCGCAAAGAGTAAAACGAGTGGTTGTTGATTAGAAAATAATCTTTGAGACCATCTCTCTAAGAAGATCGTTATCTGAAGCCTCGCCTCTGTCGGAACTTTTGCTCATTGAGTCATATCTTCTCAATAGAGCAATTGCCTCCATTGTCTTTCTAAGAGAGTAATATCTTGACGCCTCTTCGAACTCCTTAGCAGAATAGGGATTAATCCCCGCTTTTGAGGCAATTGAGAAACTATTAGCACCTGGCCTTCCTCCCGCAGCTAAAAACTTCAACAACCCCGAGAATTGGTAAAAAAGAGAGCCCATTGTAACAACAAGAGGAAACTGTTTTGGATTTGTCCCAAAGTGAGCAATAATTCTAAAGGCCTTTGCACTGTTTTTAGTCAAGATTGCATTGCCAAGCTGAAAAGTATTGAATTCCCTGCTGATCCCAATATTCTTTTCAATATCTTCGGCAGTAATTGAATTAGTCTCATTTACAGCAGAAATCAGTTTATTACACTCCATTACAAGCTTTCGCAACTCAGTGCCACAATAGTCTGCCATCAAAGCAGACGCCTCAGGGGTAATTGTAAAGCTCTTTTCGCGCACATATGATTCAATCCAACCCGCAACCTGCTCCTCTTTCAATGTCTGAGATTCGAACACCACTCCACCCGACTTTGCAGCTTTATATACAGCTGTGCGCTTATCCATCGATTTATTAGTAAAAACAATAATAAGCACAGTTGAAGGTTGAGGAGAATTAAAGTAGTGTTCAAAATTGTCCTGCTTTTTGATCATTTGAGCTTCACGCACCATAACAACCTGTCTTGCAGCCATCATCGGATATCTTCGCGCATACTCCAAAATCTGAGCATCAGTTACATCTGATCCATACAATACATGATAATTGAATCCCTTCTCGTCTTCGGTTATAGACGCCTTTACAATCTCTTCCGACAAAATATCAGAATAGTAAGGCTCCTCCCCCATGAGAACATAAAAGGGTGCAATTTTGCCAGAACGAACTTCTGCGAGCAGTTCTGAAAACTGCTTTGATGTATTTTTAGAGTTATCTTTAGCCATATTTCAGTCGGGCTAAATTAGACAAAAAGTGTAAACAGCGCAAATTTTATATCTTTGCAAGTCGAGTAGAGCAAATGAGAGAACAAATATTCGATCCTGTAAGAAAAAAGAGAGTAGCGCTTACACCCGAAGAGAGTGTTAGGCAGCAACTTATTCGGTTTTTAAATGAGAAAGCCGGAGTCCCATTCCATCTTATGAGCTGCGAATACTCATTTGAGATTAATCGACTGAAATACAGAGCAGACGTTGTTATTTTCGGAAGAGATGCAAAGCCAATAGTGATTATTGAGTGCAAAGCACCGGAGGTAAAGATAAGTAAATCGGTTTTTGAGCAGATTTTCAGATATAACGAAAAGCTTCAAGTGCCTTACCTCCTGTTGAGCAATGGCACATCAACGTACTTCGGTTCGTACAACCATTCGAAAGACGAATATGAATATTTAAGCGAGATTCCACACTATAATGAATTATCTAAGTAAAAAGATATTCTCCATTATCTCTGAAGAGGCAGCAGCGTCTGGCGTCAGAGCCTTTGTGATCGGAGGTTATGTGAGAGATTGTTTTCTAAAGCGCAAGAGTAAAGACATCGACATCGTTGTTGAAGGGAGCGGCATTGAGTTAGCAGAAAAGGTAGCTGCGCGTTTGAATGTCAGCGTATCGGTCTTTCGCAATTTTGGAACAGCAATGCTTCGTTGGCGCGATACCGAAATTGAGTTTGTTGGCGCTAGAAAAGAGTCATATAGAGCAGATTCAAGGAAACCAATTGTCGAAAATGGTACTCTTGAGGATGATCAAAAGAGACGCGATTTTACAATCAACGCATTAGCTTTCAGTTTACAATCAGATGATTTTGGTGCTTTAATTGATCCATTTGGCGGAATTGCCGACCTAGATAAAGGAATCATTAGAACACCATTGGATCCAGACACTACTTATAGCGATGATCCTTTGAGGATGATAAGAGCAATCAGATTTGCATCACAACTCTCTTTTACTATCACAGAAGAATCTCTAATTTCAATCAAAGCTAATAAAGAGAGGCTGTCAATCTTATCTTTCGAAAGAATCAACGAGGAGTTGAATAAAATAATCTTATCACCAAAACCATCTGTTGGATTCTATCTATTAGAGCAGACTGGTCTCCTGGAAAAGATTTTACCACAGCTTTTAAAGCTTAAAGGGGTTGAAAATATTGAAGGAATCGGACATAAGGACAACTTCTCCCACACACTCCAAGTATTGGACAATATCGCCTTAAAAAGCGACAACTTATGGCTCAGATGGGCAGCTATATTACACGATATCGCCAAACCTGCCACAAAGAGTTTTGAACCAGGTATTGGATGGACATTTCATGGTCATGACTTCATCGGAGGAAAGATGGTTCCCAAAATCTTTCAACATATGAAGATGCCATTGAACGAAAAGATGAAATTCGTTCAGAAGATGGTACAACTTCACCTAAGACCTATCGCACTTGTCCAAGAGGTTGTTACAGATTCGGCAGTAAGGAGACTTCTGTTCGATGCTGGGGATGATATTGAAGAGCTAATGCTCCTTTGCGAGGCAGATATTACTTCGAAGAACGACTCTATAGTTAAAAAACACAAGAAAAACTTTGCACTAGTAAGAAAAAAACTAATCGAAGTTGAGGCTAAAGATGCTGTGAGAAATTTCCAGAATCCTATTACTGGTGAGTTTATTATGGAATATTATGGTGTTGCTCCAGGTAGAGAGATTGGCATTCTAAAAGAGTATATCAAAAATGCTATTTTAGATGGTGTTATTGGAAACAACTTTGAAGAGGCAAAGGCCCTCCTAGAAAGGAGAGCCTCTGAACTGGGTCTTAAACCAGTAATGTAGCTAAAAACGAAACCAAATATTAATAGTTAGCGTTTTGCGGATCGAAATTCGTCCATCCCTTCGTCCAGTTGTCTGCGTCTGAATTCGATTTGAACGCACCTATAAAATCAACTTTATCAAAGAAGGCTCCAGAAACTAAAGCGTCTGTAAAGAGACCTGTTTTGCCTGTTAGAGGGCTTCCTGCTATAGGTCCAAAATTTGGAGATGCAATTGTGCTATTAGGTTGTGCTAATTTGATGTCTGTTAGCAAAGAGTAGTTTGTATTTCCGCCAGTTGCCCTTTTAAAATAAGTTGACGAAAATGACTCTTTAGTTGCATCTAGGTCTGTTGAATTAACCGAATATTGATCTAAGAATGATTTATTTTTATCAGAGCCAAGTATTGTTAGCCCACCAAACACAACATTCTTGATCTTCATATTTTCATTAGTAGCTCCTGTTTGAGTAGCAGATCCCTTGTCATTTTCAATGATTAAACCGATTGGATATCCTACGGCTACTGAATTAAAAATACTAAGTCTTGAGCTTCTACGAACTTGCATTGCAGAGTGGAATTGACCTAGCTTAGATCCGTTATTAGGATTTATGGCACCACCATCAATGTAAGTTGAGTTATTTACGAATGCTCCATCTTGTCCAATCGGACCAACAAGTGTTACATTCGAAAATACTGCACTTGTCATTGGTGCTGTTGTTGAGCCCTCTGCATTGTTGTCTGACTCAAAACCATTAGAGACTGAGACGTCTGCAAGTTTAGGGTTTCTTACACCTAGAGCATATTGAACACTTCCTGCGAAGCCATTATCTGAGTCGAAATCATCATCCCATCCATGGTAAGCAACTAGATATTTTGCGTTTACTGCTCCACCAAACCACTCATAAGAGTCATCATTACTATACGATACCTGAACGTGGTCGAATTTTGTTCCGCTTCCTACCGAGCCCAAAGTGATTCCGTTGATCTCCTGGTCTGCTCTGAATGGATAGCCTGCAAACTCTACGCGAACATAAGAGATTACTCCTGAATTGTCCGAATTGTCTGTACCACCATGTGATGATCTTGGGCCTCCTTCGATAATCATCGTTGTCTTATTGTTAACCGCTTTTCCGCAGATAATCAATCCACCCCAGTCTCCTGGTTTTCTGCTTCCTTTAGCCTGATTGGAAGTGAAGACAATTGGCTCTGTACTTGTTCCTTGTGCGATCAACTTTCCTCCCATCTCAACAATCAGGGCTGCCTTTGTATCTTTGTCACCCTTGATGATTGTCCCTGGTTCGATAGTTAACTGTGCTCCTGCTGTAATGTAGACCCAGCCCTTGAGAATATAAGTTCCCTTGCTGATTACATGTTTTCCTTTGATTTCAAATTCTTGATTTCCGTTACCGATAGTATTACCATTGAAGATAATCTGTTCTGTCGGAAGTGGCTCTTCATTATTCTCCGTTTTTGCGCATGATGCAACAAACACTGAGGTTAGAGCAACCGTGAATAGAATTGATAATTTAAATACTTTTTTCATAAATGTTATTTTGAAGAATTGTATGTTTATGACCTAGAATGAGTATTGTAGTGATAACATGAAATAAGATCCTGGTTTAAACTCTTTACTCACCTGCTTTCTCTCTTGGATCTGATTGTTTGCATCATAAAACTTTGGATACTGCACAAACTGAACCTTTTGATTGAGCATATCTTTGATGTTTGCTTTGATCTCAAATGATTTTCCAATTTTCTTGCTGATTACAAAGTCAAGCACATCACGTGGAGTCTCATATGTATTTGGAACATCATTATTGATTGTTGCACCAGAGCTTGTATCAACTCTTCCGATTCCAACTATTCTCTCGCCTATTCTATTGTATAGCAAACCCGTACTGAAACCATATTTTGGAAGATCGTAGAATAATGATGTATTTACAAGATATGGTGACTGTCCTTGCATTGGTCTATCTTTTTCTAGACTAGTTGATTTATCGAACATCACTTTACTTGAAATTAAAGCCACATTCATACCTAGACTAAAATTTTTAAGTCCAATAAAAGATAGGTTCTTCTTCATATCTAACTCAACACCATAATTATTGGCAGCTTTAGCATTTTCGAAAGTGTAAGTATAAGATCCGCCAGCATCTAGATATGTCCACTCTATTGGGTCTCTAAAGTTCTTGTAGAATAGCGCAAATGTCAAGTATTCGTCTGCGGAAGGGTAGAATTCATATCTGACATCAATATTCTGGATTAACGCCGGTTTTAGTTCCGGATTACCTTTAACATCGGAGAAGAGATTGAAATCGTAGTAAACCGACGACGAAAGTTCTCTGAATTCCTGTCTGTTTGTAGTCATTCCATATGCTAGGCGGATAAGATGCTTTTTACTCAATTCGTAGGTTGCATTGAATGATGGGAACAAGTTGATTTGAGTGTAGTCTTTCTCTTTGGTCTTCTCTGTGTATATCGATGTATATGATGTAAGAACTAGATTTTTTGCCTCTAACCTTAAGCCCGCATTGATTTTCAGTTTTCCAAATGGGAGCAAAACTGAAGCATAACCCGACGAGATGATATCGCTCGCTTTATATGAGTTTCTATTGTCTGTATCTTCATAGATATACAATTTATCGGAAGAGAAATATTTACCAGACAGAATCTCGTCTACAACAGGTTGGTATTGAAAATCTGCAGGGAGATTAGATTGATTGAAACGATATGTAAAGTATCTGCTTCGGTATGTTCTATATTTATATTCGCTATATAAACCAGCTTTGAATTCTGCTCTTTGCTTACGGAAATCAAAATTTTTAGTATAGTTGATAGTTGCGGAGAACAGATTTTCATCCAAATTAGCGTAGTCTCTGGTAATTTCATTTTGGTCAATCCCCATCTTGCCAAAATTAGGATCGCCATAGAAAGTATTCTCTTCTCTATTAATGATTCTTCTGTCGGGCTGGTTCATCCCAGCATAAGAGTAAGAGGCTATCCAGTCCAATTTCTGATTCTTGAAATTGTGCTCTCCTGCTATTTGTCCTGTATATGTTGTACGTGAAGTATATAAGTATTCGTTTTTGGATTGATTATATCTTGCACTGATATTTTGAAAACCATCACGAGTTGTATACCTGTTTTTACCATGTTGGTTAAGTAAGTTACGAAACTCTATCTTACTCTTTCCATACAAATAGGTTAGATTGAACATAGCTCCGATTTTGGCATCAAGGCTATATTGATTATCTGTGTAGTCATATAAATACTCAGGTTTGTCTTCGATATTGTTGTACACCCCGAATCTTGAGTTCTTTACATCCGAATATGTCAACGAGCTATATGAGTAGTTCAATGCTCCAGTGTAGCCAATTTGTCTATTGTTTTTAAGATTTTTGTATCTAGTAAACATAAGGTTTAGACGTTGATCGGGTATTGGCTTTTGAGACTTTACCGACCAATCATTTCTGAATCCATTTTTTGTTGCCTCAGTTACCTTTTGAGCATCATAATTATCGAGTCTTGAGTTAAGAATGCTTCTTAAATTTCTCTCATTATCAAAACCAAAAACATCTGTCTTGCTTGGTGTATTATAAAAATGTTGTCCAAAATGTGTTTCGGAATTAGCACCAGCCGAGTATGATATCAAAAAGCTATTTTCATCGGGCATTCCTTTTGTGTGAATCTTTACGAATCCGCCTGCAAAGTCAGCTGGCAAATCGGACGAAGGTGATTTTACAATCATTATATTCTCTAGCTGCGAACTTGGAAGCATATCGAACGAAAATGATTTATTATCGGCTTCGGTACTTGGAACAGACGAATTATTCAACCAAACACTATTGTATCTGCTTGCCAAACCGCGAACAACTATATATCTGTCATTAACTATAGATACACCCGGAACACGCTTTACTACTTCTGCTGCATTTCTGTCTGGTGATTTTGAGATTTGTCTTCCAGAGATTCCACTCATTACAACATTTGCAGTTTTTGTTGTCTGAATCATAGCTAGTTCGGTATTCATTTTTCTCACCGATGTAACTACAACTTCGTTCAACTGTTCTGAGTTATCTTCCATCACAAAATCCATTACAGTAGTCTGACCTGGTTTGATTTCAAGATCATTTAGAATAATTGTCTTGTATGACATGCACGAAATCTTAACAGAATATTTACCTGCTGGTAATTTATCTACCATATAATCACCATTGATATCAGTTGAGCCTCCCTTCCTGATAGACTCAAAATTAACAACTGCGCCGATAACGGTCTCTCCAGTTGTTTTGTCATAGATTTTCCCCTTAAGAGTTGCTGATGTCTGGCTCTGAGCATAAACTCTATTAAGCGTTGGCACTACAATCATAAGAGCTAACAGACTCAAAAAAAAGCTTTTTCCAATAATACTTTTCATTTAATTAACTATATTTATCCGATGTTTCGGGGGCAAAAGTATTTTGATAGTGTTACAGAGCTAATACGAAAAAATTAAGAATTTGTAACGAAACCATTGTTCACTTTGAGTTGTTTCAATTCTAGTTAACTTTGTATCGCAATTCACATAAATATGAAAAAGATTTTAGTTGTAGACGACGAAGAGGATTTGTGCGAAATCCTTCAGTTTAATCTGAAAAACAGCGGATATAACGTTGATGTTGCTTACTCTTCGGAGGAGGCATTTGCTAAATTAAAGAACAACTACGACCTTCTGCTTCTAGATGTTATGATGGGAGGGATATCGGGATTCAAGCTTGCAGAGCTTATCAGACAAGAGTACCACAATGATGTCCCAATTATGTTTATTACAGCGCGTGACAATGAGTCCGACAAATTAAAGGGATTCAACCTTGGTGCAGACGACTACATCTCTAAACCATTTTCGATTAAAGAGGTGATAGCAAGAGTAAACGCAGTGCTAATCAGAACAGACAATAGCCTAAAAAAGAAAGCGATAGAAGAAGCTGAAAAGGTTGAACAAAAGAGTGAGATCGATACAAAAAACTCCAAAAAAGAGAATATTACTGTCAATGATTTGACAATAAACATGGAAAACAAAAGCGTTTCTTTATCGGGAGAGTTGATTAAACTCACCAAAAAAGAGTTTGAAATTTTACAGATGCTTATTAATGAACCGTATAAAGTCTTTTCGAGAACAAACATTCTTGATGCAGTTTGGAAAAACGAAGCATATGTACTTGAAAGAACTGTAGATGTGCACATTGCTCGATTAAGAAAAAAGCTTCTTCAATATGGATCATGTATAGTTAACCGTTCTGGATACGGATATTGTTTCGACATCAATGAAGCAGGTAAGGATTAGTTACAGATATCAGGTTCTGATATATTTTCTATTGCTTTTGACAGCAATATCTCTAGCTTTTGTCTATATTCTTGTAAAAAAAGACAAAGAGCTAAAAACTGATAGACTTGTTTATCAAATGCTTCCATACACCGATATGGTTTACAAGAATTTGAGTAAAACTGATATTTCAAATAAAGATTCTGTCTTAATTATAATGTCAAAACTCAAAGAAGTAGTACCATCATACATGAGAGTAACGCTAATTAACTCTTCGGGAGAGGTTCTATTTGACAATTCAGATCATAACGACCATATATTTGATAATCACCTGTCGAGACCAGAAATAGTTGAAGCTAAGAAGACTGGACAAGGAAACGAGATTCGACTTTCTAGTTCAATGAACAAGAAGTATCTCTATTTTGCTAAAAAATTTGACTCCTTATATATCAGGACAGCCCTAGAATATGATAGAGATATTCTTCCTGTAATCGAAGCTGACAAAAGATTTCAGATCTATATTGCACTACTGTTTCTTGGTATAATATTATCTATCATCTACATCACAAGAAAAGTTAGTATGCCAGTTAGTGCTTTCAAGGAATTTATTGATATGGTGCAACATGGTAGCGGCGACTATAAAAACATCCAATTTCCAAACAATGAATTTGGAGATGTTGGCGAAAAGATAATCAACACTTTTGCCCAATTAGAGAAGACAAAAAAATTCAAACAAGAGCTTACTCACAATATTGCTCACGAACTCAAAACCCCTGTAACAGGTATTCGCGGTTATTTAGAGACTTTACTTCATCAAGATAACCTCGACAAAGAGAAGAGCCGATTCTTCTTAGAGAGAGCCTATGCGCAATGCATGAGGCTTAGCTCTATCATTTCCGATATTGCTGTGCTAAATAAGATTGAAGAGGCAGCAGATAAGTTCAATATAGAAGATGTTAATATCCGTGAATGCATCAAGGAGATTGAGAACGACCTTGCATTTAAATTCGAAGAGAAGAAGATCAACTTTACTGCAGATATCGACAATTCTCTTGTGATAAAAGGTAGTAATTTCCTAATTTACTCCTTATTTAAAAACCTTATAGACAACTCTCTAGAACATGCAGGGGAGAATATCTCAATCAACATCTCTTACAAAGGGACAAAGGAAGGTAAGGTTCATTTTGAATATTACGATACTGGAAAAGGTGTTTCTGAGAAGCATATTGAGAGAATATTCGAACGATTTTATCGAGTTGAAGAGGGAAGAACAAGAAAGAGTGGTGGATCTGGATTGGGACTATCAATTGTGAAGAATTCTGTCAGTCTCCATAAGGGAACAATCTCTGTAAAAAACAGAGAGGGCGGTGGTCTTCTCTTTACCCTCACCCTCTCTTCTGAGTTATAAAATCCGCTTGCGGTTAAAGAAGATACTTTATGATTCGTGCGCAAGCCTTACCGTCTCCATAAGGATTGACAGCTCTTGCCATGGCACTATACGCCTCTTTATCAGTCAACAAAACTGAAATTCCGTCAACAATCGCATCTTTGTCGGTTCCCACTAATTTTACAGTACCTGCCTCAACAGCCTCTGGTCTCTCTGTAGTTGATCTCATTACAAGTACTGGTTTGCTTAAACCTGGAGCCTCCTCTTGGATTCCGCCACTGTCAGTCAGCACGATAGTAGACATTCCCATCAGGTAAACAAAAGGTAGATAGTCTAATGGCTCGATAAAGAACAGATTTTCGGAGTGTTGTTCTCCAAACACCTCTTTGATAGGCCCCCTGACATTTGGATTTAGGTGCATTGGATAGACAAAATCTACATCAGTAAATTTTTCTGACAAATCCTTGATAGCATGGCATATATTTTTGAATCCTTCACCAAAATTCTCTCTTCTGTGACCAGTAATCAAGACTAATCTTCTTTGTTGATCTTTGATTCTTTTTGTATCGTATCCCAAATTTAGAAGAAGTGAGTCAAGAGATGTTTTAACAATCTCATCGTTTGATATCTTCTCACTTACCATCTGAAGTGCATCAATCACAGTATTACCAGTGACAATAATTCTCTCCTCTGGAACATTCTCCTTAATTAGATTCATTCTTGAGAGGGGCGTAGGAGCAAAATGGTATGATGCAATTCTTCCAGTTATTTGACGATTCATCTCTTCGGGCCACGGGTTAAGCACATCATTCGTTCTCAGCCCAGCCTCAATATGGGCGACAGGGATTCTCTGATAAAATGCGGCAAGTGCTGTTGCAGTAGAGGTTGTTGTGTCGCCATGAACAAACACAATATCGGGTTTAGACTCAGTCAGCACATCTCTCATTCCAGTAAGGACCTTACTAGTTATGTCATATAAATCCTGACCTTGTTTCATGATATTTAAATCATAATCAGGCTTAAGTTCGAACAGGTTTAAAACCTGATCAAGCATCTCTCTATGTTGCCCTGTAACGCAGAGAATTGTTTCAAAACCTTCGGGATGTGATTGAAACGCCTTTACCAAAGGAGCCATTTTTATTGCTTCCGGACGTGTTCCGAAAACAAGAAGTACCCTTTTCATATTTAATGTTTTAGTTTATTCAGATTAACTATTTTTTGTCCACGAACCTGCAAAGTGGTGAATGCAATATGTGTTCTCAGTCAACTCAATCTCTCCTGTCTTATAAGACTTTGGACAAAAAAAGTCTTTCGGAAAGAGATGCAACTTATTATAATAAACTTGATAGGTATTATTCAGGATTACCCCACCCTTCTTACCGAAGATCCTGGAGATAATCAAAGTATTTGGAGTTTTATTTAGTCTCCCATTCCAGCGAACAAATGGCTTTTTGTCGTAGTATTTAATTAACTCATCGATCCATTTTAAACCCTTCTCCGAAGCCATTATTCCAGTAGGAATTAGATCACCT
>JASDTB010000052.1:0-19993 GCA_041441455.1 Bacteroidales bacterium | reverse complement strand
CACAAATATTCCGGTACTTTCGGGAGATCAACTTCCTATGTTTGGTTTTGGAAGCACAAGAGCGTTTGAGATTGCAAACAATATGTGGCAAATGTACAACAAGAGTGACTTAAGAGTAGTCTCTGCCGACCACGTACGTTTAAGAACAGCCTCTATCAGATATCAGATTCCAGAAAACCTTTGCAAAAAAGCAGGTTTAGGAAATGCCTACGTGAAATTTGAGGGAAACAACTTATTACTTTTTGCTTCGAAAAAGCTTAGAGGACAAGACCCAGATCAAATCTCGTTGGGAGGACAAACCTCTCCTCTTCTTCCATCATACTCCGTAAGTATAGATATAACCTTCTAAAACTTAAAAAACGATGAAAAATAAATTTATATACTTAATTACGGCTATCCTTGCCCTCTCTTCGTGTAATAGTTTTCTAGAAGAGGTATCGCAAGACGAAATTGTTCCAAAGTCCACTAAAGATCTTTCGGAATTCCTTCTTGGCGAAGGCTACGTTAGAGATACAAAGGTGATTGCACCATATCTAGACATTATGACTGATGATGCTAAGTGTTATTTTGGCAAACCTGGTTTGATTGCAAACGACACGCGCGAGTCGGGTTTTGGTTATTACACTTGGCAAGAGCAACCGGAATACACTTTGAGTGGCCCGGTGAAAGCAGACAATGCTTGGCAAACCTACTATCGCTATATCGTGATAAGTAATCTTGTAATCGACAAATTACCTGAAGTGTCTGGAACCCAAACTGAAAAAGACAAGATCAAAGCGGAGGCTCTTTGTATTAGAGCTAATGCATATTTCATGCTTGTAAATCTTTATGCTAAACCATACGATCCGGCTACAGCTCAGACTACCTTAGGCGTTCCTGTAAACAGTATGACCTATATGGAAGATATTTTAATGCAACGCGAAACTCTTGCTAAAAACTATGAAATTATTGTAACAGATCTTAAAGAGGCAGTAACTCTTTTCGATGGAATTACAACAAACAAAAACATCTTCCGCTGGAACTCTACAGCTGCAAATCTTTTGTTGTCGAGAGTATATCTTTTCATGAAAGATTATAAAAATTGCCCAAAATATGCAACAGCTGTGATGACTAAAAACCCATCACTTTATGATTTGAATGCAAAGGCAAATGATGCAACTGCAGCTGCAAAACAATTTTTGAACATCTCAAATCCAGAAATTCTTTTCTCTTATAGCGATTGGTCGATCGGTTACTTTGCTGCTGGATCTAATGGATGTTTCCCTGCTTCTGAATCATTAAAAAGTGCTTATGCAGTAGATGATTTGAGATACGGGAAATCAACTGGTGCATTCATAAGAGAGCAAGGAAATATCTTTGGAAAGCAATACACTCAATTCAAGAGCACCTCAAAATCTACAACTCAAGTTTATGGATATGCTCTAAGAACAGCTGAGGCTTATCTTAATAGAGCAGAGGCATATGCAGAAGATGGAAAACTTATAGAGGCGTTGAACGACCTTAACTTCCTTCGTAAATTCAGAATCAAAAAGGCAACCTATGTAGATTTGGCATCTTCTGTAAAAGAGGAGGTTATTGAGATGGTTCGTAAAGAGCGCAGACTTGAATTCTGCTATGAGCAGATGCGTTGGTTCGATTTGAGAAGATGGGATATGCCTGAGATTACTCATGAATTCATTGAGCAGTATAACCCTACAACTGTGTCGTCATTCTATACACTAAATGCTAAAGATGATGCATATACTCTTCCTATACCATTGGCAGTAATGGAGTATCAACCAGATTTAAAAAACAATCCGAGACCGGTAAGAACTAAGAATACACTTTAGAACTATGAAATCAAGAATTATCAATATAGCACTTGTACTTGTTTCCGGCATTCTTATCAGCGGATGCTATGGAAAGGAGCACATCACTGCGGAGCTGGGAAAACCACGCCACGAAATCAAAGACAGCAACGACCCTTTGGATAAAAAGATCTTTAATATCTACTCATCAACTGGTGTTGCAATCTTATATAACTATACAGAGTTAGACTATAAATGGAATCTAAGTTCAACTTCTTTTACAGATTTTGTACTTGTTAAGCAAACAGACAGAGCTGTTATCGAAAACGGTATGAAATATTTAGATAAAGTACTCTTTGATTACTATGATTTAAACTTTAAGAAAAAGTACTTTCCCCTAAATTTTCTACTTTGTGATACTTTAAAAAATCTTACAACCAAAGACTTGATTACATTATCGGGACGTAACTTTATGGCTATCGGAAAGATTAGCAGGGGCGTCGAATTGACTCCTGATGTTAATCTCAATACTGCTAAAGGCGTCATTAATGGTGCTCTTTGGGGAAACCACATCTATATCAATGGATTGATGGAATTTCCTGCCGATTTCTTTTCACCTTGCGAAGAGCTTTATACTTACAAAATTGGTACAAAGACAGATACACCTCCATTTGATGCTAAAAAACTTGGATTTTGGGATAAAGATCCAGAAACATCAACCACATCTACTTATATGGCTCCTAAAAAACAGGGTGATATTAATCAGTTTATACAACAGATTACAAGTAGTACCTATCAGGAGATGATGACAAAGATGAATGGATATCCTATCCTCTATAACAAATATATAATATTGACTACATTCTTTAAAGAGAAGTACAATATTGATTTACAAGCAATAGGAAATAATAAACCAACACAAATCACACTAAATTAATCTAATGAAAAGATTTTTAACAGCAGCAGCTATTATGGTTGCAGCAGGCGGAGTATTGTCTGCACAGCCGTTTAAATTGCCGCTCAAGGACAACGGCTCCAAGACAGAAGCCTCTAAACCCGAGGAGAAAAAGGGTTATGCTGCGGTAATCACTGCAGATGCCAAAACTTCTAAGGGTATCATAGATATCCATATGGTTAAAGGCTCTCTATACCTAGAGATCCCTAAAAAGATTATGGGTAAACAGTTCTTGTTTGGTGCAAGAATAGAGCAAACCAGCAACAACAAAGAGTCCATCGCTGGTCAAATGCCAAACGATCCGTTGATGATCGAATTCTCATTTGATAATGATAAAGTTTACATCCACACGGTTAATAATCGTGCAGTTTGCGACCCAAAAGAGTCTATCTACAAGGGTGTGTTAGCAAATAACTTGAATCCAGTACTTAAATCATTTCCAATCAAATGCTACAGTCTAGATTCAAGTAAAGTAGTTATCGATGTAACAAAATATTTCTGTTCCGATGAGAAGCCAATCTCTCCTTTTACCGAATCAACTCCATTCGATGGTCTATTTGGAATAAAAAGAATGAGTGGCTCATTTAAAGCAGACAACTCCTCTATCTTAGGATTCCGCTCTTTCCCTAAGAATATTAGTGTCTCTTCGAGATTATCTTTTACTTCCGAAGGTGCTCCATTCTCTTGCATTATGAATATCTCGATGATTCTTCTACCCGAACAGCCAATGAAGCCTAGGTATTCCGATCATCGCGTTGGTTATTTTACAGATGGTAAGCATATCTTCTCAACTAATCAGAATCAAGTTGTCTCAAAAGGCTACATCAACAGATGGAGACTTGAGCCAAAAGCCGAAGATGTTGAGAAGCACAAAAGAGGCGAACTTGTAGAACCTGCTAAACAGATTGTCTATTATATAGATCCTTCGTTCCCTGCTGAGTGGAGACCTTTTATCAAAGAGGGTATCGAAGATTGGCAAATGGCTTTCGAAAAGCTTGGATTCAAGAATGCAATTGTAGCAAAAGATTATCCTGCAAACGACTCTCTTTTCAACCCGAATGACATTAGAAACTCTTGCATTGTCTATTCTGCCTCTACATTTGCTAACGCAATGGGACCATCTTGGACTGACCCACGTTCGGGTGAGATTATTCAAGGCTCTGTTTATGTCTACCATAACGTTTTGAGTCTACTTAGGAACTGGAGATTTATTCAGACTTCCACAGTAGATCCAAAGGCAAGAGGAAAAGTGCTTCCATTAGAGGTAATGGGACCTTTGATGAGATACCTTATCGCTCACGAAATCGGCCATACTATTGGTTTAATGCATAACATGAGAGGCTCTTATGCTTATCCTGTAGATTCTCTACGCTCACCTTCATTCACTGCAGTTAAAGGTACTACATCTTCTATTATGGATTACGCTCGTTACAACTATGTTGCGCAACCTGGCGATGGTGTAACTCAACTTCTTCCTCCAAGACTCGGACCTTACGACTATTATGCTATCAAATTTGGATATGCTAAAATTTACGAAGCAAACACTCCAGAAGAGGAATCTGCAATCCTAAATAAATGGTTGGTAGAGAAATGTAACGATCCTGAATATAAGTTCGGAGCTCAAGAAGTATTTGGAGTAACCGATCCTGCAGCTCAAACTGAGGCAATCGGTGATGATGCTATCAAAGCAAGTATTTATGGTATCCGCAATCTTAAAGTGATTACTAAAAACCTTGTAGATTGGACTGCCGAAGAGGGTAAAGATTATTCATACACTGCCTCAATGTACAAAGAGGTTGTTCGACAATATCTTAGATATCTTACACATTGTTCTGTATATTTAGGAGGCTCTTACATCAACTACTCTGTGAAGGGTGACAACCAAAAGGAGACTATTCCTGTATCGAAAGCAAAGCAAAAGGAGGCTGTTAAGTTCCTTTTGGGACAAATTTATGAGATGCCAGAATGGTTGAATAATAAAACTCTTGCAGATCACCTTGGAGAGATGGAGGACAATGTTGGAGATTTACAGACTGCTTTGACTAGATTACTTACAAATCCATCTATGATTGGTAGAATCGGTACTTGTGCAAAGAGTTCTAATGATCCTTACACTCAACAGGAGTTTATCAAAGATGTTTATGAGACAATTTGGGCAAAAACCATTAAAGGACAGAGCATCAACAGAACCGACAAACTTGTTCAATATGTTTATATTCACTCGCTTCTTGGATCATTAGATATGCTTCCTGCCGAAGTTGTAAAGAACAAATCTTTTGCCTTCTGTTTAGAGAACAGTCTTAATAATGACAATCAGATTGAGGCAATTCCAGTATCTGCAGAAGAATTAGAGAGACAGATGACTATCTCAACAAAAGAGTCTGAGGTTAAGATTCAGTCAAAATCAATTTTATACTCACAACTTACAACTATCAAATCTTTGCTAGCCTCTAGAATCCCTACATCTACAGGTGAGACAAGAGATCATTACAAATACCTTCTATATCAAATTGATAAGTTAATGAAATAATTGGGTTAGGTTTGGTTAACTTTATCTGTAAGCTGTCTGCGAAAGTGGGCAGCTTATTTTTTTAGCCCTACTGCCAACGATACTTTTCGGGTAGTTGCTGAATCTCTGCAAGATCTAAAATTCTGCTAACGAAGTTATCGATTAAGGCATCTAGATCTGCTGGCTTTTTGTAGAATGATGGTGATGCAGGGGCAATTATCGCTCCTGCCTCGGCGAGAGTTGTCAGATTTCTCAGATGGATTAGATTGAATGGTGTCTCTCGAGGCACAATAATAAGTTTTTTGCGCTCTTTTAGCATTACGTCTGCCGACCTGGTTATCAAATCCGAAGAGACGCCTGAGGCGATTCTACCGATAGTTCCCATCGAACATGGGATGATAATCATTACATCTGGGGCATTTGATCCCGAAGCCGATCTTGAATAAAAGTCTTTATTACTTCTTATAAATACTTGATACTCTTTAGGAATCTCAATCGATAGTTCGTCACTCCATACCCCTACAGCTGTCTCAGAAAAAATGATCTCTGGATCTATAATCAACGGCACATCAGACAATTCGTTCTGCTTTTTAAACTCAGATGTAAACAGTTTGTCGATTAATGTTTTAGCATAAATCTGTCCGCTTGCGCCTGTTATTGCGATTGTTAATCGTATTGTTTTGAGATTAGTTCTCATAGGTTCTTTAATTAAAATGGTTCTTTAATTAAGAAAAATAGATCTGCTTAAGCCATGTCTTAAAAAGAGGGTCAATAAAATATGGTTTGCCCTTCTCAAATTGGATAATCTCTTTCTTTTGCAGAGCCTCTTTAATTCTATTCACATTGGCAGATGATTGTAATTCATATTTGCTTAAAACCTCTGTACTGCTGAATTTTTCCATCTCATCCAAGATTGCTTTGATAAAATTCAACTGAAACAGACTCATTCTGCTGGTCATTGCATGAAATCTATGATTATGGAGCTCCATCAATGCTGTAAATGACTGGTTGATAATCTGCTCTGTTAGATAGCCTCTAGTTAGACCATACGAAATATCGGCAAGTTGCTGAGTGTACCAAGGATGTCCTTCGGTGAGTTTATACATGTAAACTGCAAGCTCTTTTGTGACAACTCTTCCTGCTTTCAGGAAATTTCTTATGATATACTCCGAGAAAGATTTCTCATCTATAGGTTCAAGCTTTATCCTTTCGGCAAAGCGGTAGAAAAATCTCTTCTCTTCGAAAATCTCTTTCATCTCATTCACGAATGAACCAGTAATCAAAAAAGTACAATGACGGCTATCAATCCAGCACTTTTCCATCAATTTAAAAGTATCATCTGCATCTTCATGTAGATTAATCTCTTGAAACTCTTCTAGATACACAATTATATTTGTACTATACTTCTCTGATAGCTTTTCGGCTAATTTCAAAATAGAGCAGACATGCTCCTTAGACAAAACCTGTCCGAAATCAACACTTATTGATTTTGTTGAGTATTCTGGTGCTTCTACTTTGTATGGTGTTCCTGTCAATAGCTCCGAAGCTAGACTCTCCCACTCTGTAACTGTCGTTGCAAATAGCGAGAACAGATGGTTTGTGAACTTTTTAACAAAAGCTCTCCTTGTTCTCACATTAAACAAGTTGATATTGCAAAGCGTAAAGTTCCCCGCCTCCTTTTGCATTCGCAAAATTGTTTGTTGAATCAGTGATCTTTTCCCACTTTTAGCAGGTTCATAAATTAGGCAGTGTTGCCTTTGCTTGAGCATATTAAAGAGTAGATTCTGTTCACCAGTACGCGCAATAAAGTCGGTACCTGTTACAAACTTGTTGAAAACAAATGGCGAGTCCATACTTTTAAGTGATTAGGGGGATAATTTTTCGTTTCAAAAAACAATTATGTTACAAAGATAAAATTTTCCACAAATTGATAATATCTTTTGACTGTTAATTTTTTTTTACATATATTTGCCAACCTGTTTAGAAACTATTAAAGATTGATAAGCCAGTGAAAAAGAGCTGTTTAAGTACAGCCGCTTACAGTCAAAAACTATAAATATTTTTTTATGTACGCAATTGTAGATATTGCAGGACAGCAATTTAAAGTAGAGAAAGACAAAAAAATCTTTGTACACCGTCTTAAAGCAGAAGAGGGTGCATCTCTCAGTTTTGACAAAGTTCTTTTGATCGACAACGATGGTTCAATTAAAGTAGGAGCTCCTTACATTGATGGATCAGCTGTTAAGGCAAAAGTGCTTCAGCACCTAAAAGGTGACAAGGTTATCGTTTTCAAAAAGAAACGCCGTAAAGGTTATGACAAGAAAAACGGTCACCGTCAATACCTTACTCAAATTCAAATTGAAGAGATCGCTTAATTAATTAACTAGTAGAAAAGATTTTAGATTATGGCTCATAAGAAAGGTGTCGGTAGTTCGAAGAACGGCCGCGAATCACACAGTAAACGATTAGGCGTTAAATTGTTCGGTGGACAAAACGCCAAAGCCGGAAACATTCTTGTTCGTCAGAGAGGAACAGTTCACAATGCAGGCCTTAACGTAGGCATAGGTAAAGATCATACACTATTTGCTCTTATCGATGGCGTTGTAGTTTTCCGTAAAAAAGCAGACAATAAATCTTATGTATCGGTAATGCCTTTCGAGGTTCCGCAAGCGTAAGTATTTGATTCAGTTATAAAAAGAGGTTGCCTATTTTGGCAACCTCTTTTTTTTGTAGAGTTTATTAGTTGTGTGATATAAAGAAGGTCAAAAAAAAGGAGGAGGCCACGAGTGTTACAGCATTATTTTTGTGTTATTAGACCCGTCTATTATGACGATCATGGCATGCCTCTTGTTAGCGTACTCCTTATCAAACCCTCATACAAGAAGGGTTATGACAGATTCATCTCCGAATGAAAGGCAGAGCTAAAAGATATTGAGATTAAGATTCTCGATCTTACTTCGAAAGGCTATGCAGAGATAAATATTGCAGACAAATTGTCTATAAGTATAAATCTTGTTAAATACTATAAACGTAATATTTTCAAGAAAATGCATGTAGAATCGGCGTCAGAAGCGGTATATATAGGACTCCTTTCTGGCATTTTATAATTAAACAAAAGCACTTGACAGATGTTAACTTTAACAAATAAATACAATACAAAATGAAAGTTTTAAGAAATCTTACAATCGTGCTTCTGAGTGGATCACTCGTACTCGGAGGCTGTTCTACCGCTAACAATGCTACAAAGGGAGGCCTGCTTGGCGGTGCAGGTGGTGCATTACTTGGCGCAGGAATTGGCGCAATAGCAGGTAAAGGAAAGGGTGCTGCAATTGGTGCTGCAATCGGTGGTGCTGTTGGAGCTGGAGCAGGAGTGATTATCGGAAAGAAAATGGATAAACAAAAAGCAGAATTAGAGAAGATAGAGGGAGCAAAAGTAGAGACAGTTACAGATGCAAACAATCTGCAAGCTATAAAAGTTACTTTCGATAATGGAATTCTTTTCCAAACTGGAAAAAGCGACCTTAATGCAACTTCGCGTAATGCTCTTTTAAAATTTGTTGAATCTTTAAAAGGTAATCCGGAGACTGATATAACTATCAATGGACATACAGACAATACAGGAACTAGAGAGTTCAACGAGAAACTTTCTGTTGAGAGAGCCTCTTCTGTAGCAAATTTCCTCAATGCAAATGGTATTAACATCAACAGAATGTCTACTTATGGTAAAGCTTGGGATGAACCAGTTGCCGACAATGCAACTCCTGCAGGAAGAGCTCAAAACAGAAGAGTTGAGGTGTTTATTACTGCAAATAAAGCTATGATCCAACAAGCAGAACAAGGCAGATAATTTTTTATCACCAAATGCTCTTTTCTAGCATCTAAAAAATGGAGACTTAATTATACAATATTAAGGTCTCCATTTTTCTTTTTTTTTACTAACTTGCAGACCAATAACTCAAACTAAAAAACTGGTAATCTTTTCAAAACCATGAAAAACTCAATGTATTCGCTCCTTTCGGTTATTGGCGCCAGACCCCAAATTATTAAATCGGCGGCAATAAGCAGGGCGATTAAAAATAACTACTCAGGAGCTGTAAGAGAGATCATCCTTCATACTGGTCAACATTACGACCAAAATATGTCGGAGATTTTCTTCAATGAACTTCAAATTCCAAAACCGAATTATAACCTCAATGTAGGTTCTGGTAATCATGGAGCACAAACAGCAAAAATGATTAAAGGGATAGAGGAGGTATTGCTAAATGAGGCTCCAAGTGGAGTTATTCTCTATGGCGATACAAACTCAACTTTAGCAGGAGCTATTGCGGCTTCGAAACTTCACATCCCAATTTTCCATATCGAAGCAGGTCTACGCTCTTTCAATAAAGGGATGCCTGAGGAGATCAACAGAATTGTCTGCGACCATGCATCTACCCTCCTATTCTCCCCCACCGATGCAGGAATTCGCAATCTAATCAAAGAGGGATTCTATACCGAAAACGAAGAGCCTTACACAATCGATAATCCTGGAGTATTTCATGTTGGCGACGTTATGTATGACAATTCGCTCTATTTTGCAACTTTAGCCGAAGAACAAGCTCCTTTAAAAGAGTACGCTGGTCTAAATTTACAACCAGGCTGCTATATTTTAGCAACAATTCATCGCGATAGTAATACAGATAACAGCTCTCGCCTCAACAACATCTTCAGAGCATTGCTTGATATCTCCGAGAAAAAAGGAGTTGACATTGTTCTACCCCTGCACCCTAGAACAGCAAAGATGTTGAATCAAAATTTAGAGACAGGCTTGTACAAAAGAGTCATCTCCTCTCAGATGATCAAAATCACTCAACCTGCCTCATTCTTCGAAATGATAACTCTTGAGAAAAACGCTCTGATGGTAATGACCGATTCTGGTGGAGTTCAAAAAGAGTCTTATTTCTTCAAGAAACCGTGTCTTATCTTCCGTCCCGAGACTGAATGGGTTGAGATTTTAGACAGTGGTTCTGCTCTCTTAGTTGATGCCGACTACGACTCTATAATGGATGGATATGTGCAATTACTTGAGAAAAATTGCGAATATCCTCAGATTTTTGGAGATGGAAAAGCTGCAGAGGCCATTATGGAGGTCATCATGAGACAATTGGTCTCACCATTCAGATAGATCACCAACTCAACAACTGTTCCAAATACTGGTAAACTTTTCACTAGCACCGCATTTGCCCCGATTAACCTAAAACTTAATAAATGGAAACATCAGGAATCAAGCTGCGGCATGTGATAGTTGCATGCCTTATCTCAACCACAATCTTAGGATGCGCCTCGCTCTCTAAGACTCAAATTAAATCTGTACAAACATTTTACAAACTTACCGACTCAGTCACATCTTCACCTGTAAAAATCTGGAGTTCGCTCAATGATGTTAGAGTTGACAGATACATCCTCTCTGTATCAACACTATCAAACAACAAGCTCTTGATAGATGAGATCGATTCGATAAGAGTATCTTGGAAAAAGAACAATAAAATTGGCGACAAACTCGAACAGTCATTTGAGCTTATGAATGCCTACAGTTACGCCCTGACCCTCTTAGCCTCTCCCGAAAAGTGGGAATCTAGTGGGCGAGGTATAAAGTCATTGGGAAGAAATATTGACTCATTAATCATAAGATACAACTCTTTGGGATTTAAGTATGAATTACCATCGGGATATGGAAAATCTATCAGCAGAGCTTTAGGCTATTCGGCAGAGACATATTTTAAGCACCGTCAAATAAAACTTCTCAGAAGATTTATAGTTCAAGGAGATACTATTTTTGCCCGTCTATGCGACAATCTTTATGAAACCTTAAATTCAGACTCTTTCCGACTATTAATTTCTACCGAGAAAAAAGGGGTTCGCGAGCAATTCCATAATTATGCAACTCTTAAACAAAACAGAGGAGAGTATCTCTCATTTTTGGAGACAAAAGAGTTTTATCTCATGTCTTCTCAAATTGAGGAGGCTGAAAATTTAAGGATAAGCTGCTGTAGACGCTTAAAGTCATTGAAGAGTGCCCATAATCGCCTTAGCAAAGAGATACAGCAAAGAAAAAGAGTAGACGAGCTACTAAACGACATATATCGGTTGTCGGATGAGATCTCTAAGTTCTTGTAATAGCCTTTATGATTATCATTTAAGAAATATAAACAATTTTAAAACAATGAATAGTTTTCAAAATAATAGCACTAAGGGGACTCCAGTTGAAGAGTTAGAACTCATCAGACAGTCAAAAACAGAGTGCAATAGATTAAGAGAGGCTTCTCCAAAAAATCAAGAGTTGGAACTCCTCTCTATTGAGTTGGACAGGGCCGAAAGAAGAGTTATTGAGTCGATAGGTGAAGAGTTGGCGAACAAAGCAAATCAAGCTGGAGTGCCGTTAAAAGAGTTGACAATAAAACTTAGAGAAAGGGTAAATTCAATGTCGAAATTTGCCAAACTTTTCGAAGCAATTCTGAAATATTTATAGAAAACAGACCAAATCTCTTATTGTCAATATATTATATCATCAATAAATAACAGAAATGACTTCCTAAAACACTCTTCAATTTTTTGTACGCTCTCTTTTTAAGGGAGTGGACTGTTCCTTCTGCAATTCCAAGTCTCTCTGCAATATCAGAATTCTGCGCACCCGACATGGTGAGTTCAACGATCTCTCTCATCCTGTCGGGAAGCGATGAGACAGCCTTTCTAACCATCAAAAGAGTCTCATGCTCGATTACAGATCTTTGCAGATCGAAATCAGAAGATATATCGCAATTATACTCTAAGTCGGATATCTTGCCAGCCCTTTTTAGAATATTCAAAGACATATTCTTTGTGACTGTATATAAAAAAGATTTTACTTGATTTATGTTCGAGAAGTTCTCCTTCTGCTCCCAATATTTTAACAAAGCCTCTTGAGCCACATCTTTACTCAAATCACGATCATTGAGAAAATTTTCTGCGAAACAGCACAAAATGGGATAATAGTCAGAAAAAAGTTCTCTGAAAGAATCCTTGCATCCAGCTTTAATTTTATCAATTATCATCACTCTAATAAAGAAGATTTGCCATACAAATATAGGGTTTTCACACAGATTTCCCTTATCTTTACCCATCGAATAACTCAAATAAGTCATGAAAAAAGGTCTTCCGATATTTGCGCTACTCATTGTTGCAGCACAAAGTTTATATTCTCAAGACCAGATAACAGTTAAAGAGACAGTCCCTCAATGGGCTAAGTCTGCAGTCTGGTACCAAATTTTTCCTGAAAGATTCAGAAATGGGGATCCTTCTAACGATCCAAAGTTGAAAGACATTATTGGAGCCGATCCAGCCGAGATGCCTAAAGAGTGGCAAATTCATCCTTGGGGATCGGATTGGCACAAATTACAACCTTACGAAGTAAAAAATGGAGAGCCAGAATTATGGAAACACATTCTTCGAAGGCGTTATGGTGGCGATTTTCAAGGAATCATTGATAAACTGGACTACATAAAACAACTTGGTTTTAATGCAATCTACCTTAATCCCGTTTTTGACTCGCCATCTCTGCATAAATACGATGGAGCAAGTTATCACCATGCCGATCCAAATTTCGGGCCCGACCCAGAGGGAGACAGAAGATTAATTGAGAGTGAGAACCCGCTAGATCCATCAACTTGGGTTTGGACAAAGGCCGATGAATTATTGCTTAAATTGATCAAAGAGTGCCATAAACGTGAGATAAAAGTTATACTTGATGGCGTTTTCAACCATATGGGTGTAAATAGTTTTGCATTTCAAGACTTGCTTAAGAATCAAGAAAAATCGCCATATAAGGATTGGTTTATTGTAAAATCGTTCAATGACTCTGTTAAGGGAACAGTGTTTGACTACGAAGGGTGGTTTGGAGTAAAATCTTTACCCGAATTTAAGGAAGATGCAAACGGAATCGTAAAAGGTCCAAGAGACTATATTTTTGCAGCAACGCAGAGATGGATGAATCCTAAAGGAGAAGGGATTGAGAATGGAATCGATGGATGGAGGCTTGATGTTGCCTTTTGTGTAGGACATAAATTTTGGAAAGATTGGCGCAATCATGTCAAATCAATTAATCCCGAAGCATATTTGACAGCAGAGATAGTTCAACCGCCACAAGAGGTTCTACCATATTTGTCGGGAGATGAATTTGATGGAGAGATGAGTTACAACTTTGCATTTGCATGTGCTGAGTTCTTTTTCGATCCTAAAGGAAAAAATATCTCACCAACTGAATTCGATCAGAAACTTCGAGAATTACGCGAAATATATCCAGGAGGCATACCTTATGTTGTTCAAAATCTTTTTGGGAGTCACGATTCAAACAGGCTTGGATCTTATATTTTAAACAGAGGAATTGGGAAATATCGCAATTGGGGTGAATATTTCAACCTATCCCAAGCCTCTTCAAATAAAAATTACAACACATCTAAACCTGGTAAAGAGGAGATACGTCTGCAAAAGATCTTTATCCTATTCCAGATGACTAATGTAGGTGCGCCGATGGTCTATTATGGAGACGAAGTTGGAATGTGGGGTGCGAATGATCCTGACTGTAGAAAACCAATGATTTGGGAAGATATTCAATATGAAGACTCTGATGTTTCAATCAATTCAGATCTGTTCGATTTTTATAAAAGAGCGATCTCAATCAGAAGAAATAATGTATCACTCAACATTGGGGATTTTCAAACACTAATTACTAACGACAGTGAAAATCTTTATGCATTCATGCGCTCATTTGCTAAACAAAAGATTGTCGTTGTCATAAACAATAGTGATAGTGATAAAGTAATTCAACTCCCAATCAAAGGAAAATTTAAACAAATACCTCTATTCGACAATATTATCATTAAAGAGAATATGATTACTATCGGAGCAAAAGAGGGGGCAATTCTTGAACTGACAAACTAGCCGAAAATTACATAATTATGAAACAGATAATCCCCTTCATCCTTTTCATGATCATTTGCGTTGGCACCTCCTTTTCCGCAAACAGAGATCTTCCAACTGTATCAAAAGGCAAAATCATCAGACTTTCCAACTTCGAATCAAGATTTATTGAATCGCGAAATATTGATGTCTGGCTACCCGAAAACTACAATCCACGCAAAAGGTACTCTGTTGTATATATGCACGATGGACAGATGTTGTTCGACAGCACCAAAACTTGGAATCGGCAAGAGTGGGGAGTTGACGAGACTGTCAGTCGTCTGATTGAATCAAAAAAGATTAAAGATTGTATCATTGTAGGAGTATGGAACATCCCACAGTTGAGATATGCTGAGTACTTTCCTCAAAGAGTGATTGATAGTCTGGATAAACCTCAAAGAGATTTAATCCTCTCGAAGCAGTTCAAAACTGAACCAAAAGCCGACGATTACTTAATGTTTTTAGTATACGAACTCAAGCCATATATTGATTCGCACTTTTCTACATACAAAAACCAATCACACACTTTCATAATGGGCTCTAGTATGGGAGGACTAATCTCTCTTTATGCCCTTTGCGAGTATCCCACTATTTTTGGTGGAGCTGCCTGTTTGTCAATGCACTCAATCATGGTTTCGTATGAACTTATTGATGAGAAGCTTATTGATAATGTTACATCTGTTTTCAGATCATATTTAAAGAGCAAACTACCAAAAGCAAATAGGCATAAAATCTATATTGATTATGGTGATAAAACTTTAGATGCCTATTATAAACCGTATCAATTAAAGATTGATCAAGTTATTAGACAAAGAGGATTCAAACCACAATTCTGGCAAACTAGAGAGTTTTTAGGCGAAGATCATTCCGAAAATGCCTGGAATAGAAGACTTAACATACCTCTAGAATTTTTGTTATAAATTGTAATTTTTTTCTTACAATTCTAATTGTCGGTAACTGAAATTTAAATATCTTTGTACCGAACTAAACAGTTATACCGACCTTGAATATAATGATTATCGTGTTCATTATTGGCTACATAATGATAGCCACGGAACACAAGCTTCAGATCGATAAGGCTGCCGTAGCCCTTCTAACCGCAGGCTTTTTATGGATAATTTATATCCTTTTCGCCCCCTTGTCCGCTCCTGTCATTAACCCTGTTCACTTTCAAGATTTTGTCAATCATACTGGAAATATTTCCTCGTTGCCTCTTCTAGAGCAATGTAGAAAATTCATAGTGGATGTGCAAATTGTTGAATCTCTTGGAGAGATCTCAGAGACTCTATTCTTCTTGATAGGCGCAATGACTATTGTTGAAATTATTGATGTGCATGGTGGATTCCACATTATCACAAGCAAGATTACTAGTAAAGATAAGAAGAAATTACTCTGGGTTATTTCTGGAATAACTTTCTTTATGTCTGCAGCATTAGATAATATGACGACATCGATCGTTATGGTGATGTTGCTTAGAAGAATCATTAGTAACTACAAAGAGCGCTGGATATTTGCAAGTATGATTATCATAGCTGCAAACAGCGGTGGTGCTTGGTCTCCAATTGGTGACGTTACAACAATTATGTTGTGGGTGAAAGGCAAGGTGACTGCACTTCCTTTGATTACAAAACTTGTCTTACCAAGTATTGTCTCAACATTAGTTCCACTCTTTTTTGCGTCTAGAATGCTTAAGGGAGAAATTACTCATTCAAGCAAACTTGAAAATAAAGGACACTCAATCTCTGAAATTCTATCCGATAGTGAAAGACTTTTCCTTCTGATTCTTGGAGTTGGATGTCTCTTATATGTACCTGTATTCAAACAAGTAACGCATCTTCCTCCATTTGTTGGAGTTCTTATTGGCTTGGGCATTCTTTGGGTATATACAGAGCTTCTCTATAGAAGAAAAAGAGAGGTTAATGAGGATATGAAACATAGAGTTACGCGTGTTATTAGAAGAATTGACACTCCTACTATTCTGTTTTTCCTTGGTATCCTTATGTCTGTTGGAGCTTTACAAGCGACTGGAGTACTTAACACGATGGGTCAGTTCTTAAATGACAAAATTCATAATGTCTATATAATTAATGTAGTGATTGGTGCGTTGTCTTCGGTAGTAGACAATGTCCCTCTTGTGGCTGTAGCGATGGGTATGTATCCTCTTGTAGATCCCGCAAATCTTGCCACAATTGCTGATCCTGCCTTCATGCAGCACTTTGTTCAAGATGGTGATTTTTGGCTATTCTTAGCATACTGCTCAGGAGTTGGAGGAAGCATGTTGATTATTGGATCTGTTTCTGGAGTAGTCGTTATGGGTATTGAGAAGATGAGCTTCACTTGGTATCTAAAAAATATAAGCCTACTGGCAGCAGCAGGCTATCTAGCAGGGGCAGCAGTATATATACTTACTGCTCTACTATAATTCTTTAGATCAGTTTTTTCATAACCTCTTCGAAGTGTTTTCTATAGGTAATTCCAACAGGGATTACCTTTTTATTTATCTCAACTTCATTGTTATGAATCTTAGTTATCTTATCAATTGCAACGATAAACGACTTATGGAGCCTGATAAATTTGTCTTCGGGCAACATTTGTAACATTGATGAGAAGTTTTGAAGACAAAGAACTCTATCATTTGTTGTATAAATTGACAAGTAGTCTTTCATACCTTCAATGTATAAAATATCGTTGATAAATATCTTCACGAAAGTTCCACCAGATTTAATAAAGATAGATTCATTCTCTTTTTTAGCAGATTTAGGTTCAGATGTAGTTAACGAAGATGTAGATGAGTTATCCTCTGATCTCTCTTTTAACTTTAATTGGGTCTGCATTTGAGCATAAGCCTTCTCACACGCCTTAAGGAATCGATCAAATTCAATCGGTTTAAGCAAATAGTCGGTAACATTCAACTCAAACCCTTTAATTGCATATTGATCGTATGCTGTTGTAAATATAATCAATGGCGGATTTTTAAGCGACTCAACTAATTGAATACCTGTAAAATCAGCCATCTTAATATCTAAAAAGATTAAGTCAACAGAATTTTGTTTAATAAACAAAAGTGCATCGATAGCATTGTCAAAACACTTGATAAGGTTTAAATACTCAACCTTTTCTGCAAATCTGGTGATTTTGCTAAGAGCCAGATTTTCATCGTCAACGGCGATACAGTTTATTTTCATAATTCAATATATAGTTCAACTTTAAAGACTCCGTTTCTATTATCGAAACATAAGCTATGTTTGTGAGGATAAATATGTTCCAAACGTTTTTTAAGATTCTTCAATCCAATTCCAGTAGACTCTGATTCACCCGCTTTTACTTTTGTCTTATTCTCTAAAACTAGGTTTATATAGTTTTTTTCTACTAAGATATCTCCTTTAATAATTGGATATTCTCCATTTCTATCAGCAAATTTAATCGCATTTTCTAGCAAAGGGAGAATCATCATTGGAGCGATCACTTTATCATTGTACTTTCCACGGAAAGCATAAGAGATAAAATCGGGACTAGGGTAGCTTAATTGTGCAAGCTCTACGTAGTTTTTCAGGAAATTCAACTCTGTCTCAAGAGAGACCCTGTCATTTGACATCTCCCCTAGCATCGTTCTCAATATATTGGAAAGCTGATATATACTCTTCGACGCTTTTTCCCTCTCTTGATACATTAGCTCGTCGATGTTATTTAACGTATTAAAAATGAAGTGAGGAGTAATCTGACTCTTGAGAAGTGTCAACTCATTTTGAAGGTTTAGTTTTTCAACGTTTATCTTCTCTAATTGAAGTTGATGATAACTCTTTAACATTTTGATAGTTAACGCTGTAGCAAGTACAAATGTAAATAAGACAGTAGTACTCCACAACGACATCGAAACTTTATCGAATGTAAACCGAAATCCTTGCCAAGTGAGGTAATCTACAATAAGATTTATTCCAAAAATGAATCCCAACACAAGTATAATCAAGAAGATAAAGACTAAGATTCTGCTGGTTTTGAAAAAATAAGGAATAACGTAATACATCGTAAAATATACGGCAGCCATCATAAATGGGAATGACATCAAATTACTGATTACAATTGTCCAGCGATCGTAGGGTGTGTATATGAAGGGGAAGAATGTTAAGAAGTTAAATATTACTACCCAGAAAATGATATGGTTAAACAACCGATATTCAAATCGTAGTAATTTATTTAAGTTAATCATATTCAGATGAGTTTTCTATCTCAACAAATATAATAAATTAATATTTTTTATTACTATCGTTGATTGTCTGTCTCCGTTATATTCGATGAATTACTAACTTTTATCGACGACTTATAGTTTAATAAACCAAACTAGTTTGAATTTTATATACCTTTGTTATCCGTAAAAAATCAGAGCAATGAATATCTCATACTGTTCCGACAAATACCAGTACACAATGTGCAAGACATTTTTCGATAATGACATGCACGAGAAGTTGTCTGTTTTCAATCTTTTCTACAGATCTGCTCCAGATAAAAATAACTGGGCTGTGGTCTCTGGAACAAGAGAGGCAATAGAGATGATACTGGGACTTGGAAATATGCCTGAGTCTTTCTTCGAAAAGTTTCTCCCAGGTGAGATGTATGCTGATTTTCGAAAATTTGCAGCTACGATGAAATTTACTGGAAATGTCTATGCAATGGAGGAGGGTGAGATTGCATTTCCATCGGAGCCAGTTATCATAGTTGAGGCACCTTTGGCACAAGCTCAAGTTTTAGAAACACCTCTGCTCTGCATAATGAACCATCAGATGGCTATTGCAACAAAAGCCTCAAGAGTTACCAGGGCGACTTCAAAGCCTGTCAGCGAATTTGGATCGAGAAGAGCTCATGGACCGTGGGCTGCTGTCTATGGTGGTAAAGCAGCATATATTGGAGGATGTCTCAATAGCTCAAATATTCTCACAAGTGATATTTTCGGAATTCAACCATCCGGTACTATGGCTCATAGTTTTATTACTGCTTTTGGTTGTACTGTTGCAGGTGAAAAAAAGGCATTCGACACATATATCCAAAGCCATTTTGGCGAACCATTGATCTTATTGGTCGACACTTACGATACACTTAAATGTGGTATCAAAAATGCAATCAAATCATTCAGAGATTGTGGTGTTGATAACAACTACCCTGCCCCTTTTGGCATCAGGCTCGATAGTGGCGACCTTGCTTATTTATCATCAAAATGCCGAGAAGAGCTCGACAACGCAGGTCTCACTTCATGCAAAATTTTTGCTACAAACTCGTTGGACGAATATATAATCTCTGATCTCGAGAGACAGAATGCTGCAATTGATGCTTACGGAGTAGGTGATGCCATTGCTACGAGCAAACATAACCCTTGCTTTGGAAATGTTTACAAAATGGTAGTTTTTGATGGGAATCCCGTACTCAAAAGATCAGAAGACAAAAGCAAGTTGATTAATCCTGGTTTTCAAATTACATACAGAATTATTCAAAACAATAGTTTCAAAGCAGATGTAACTTGTTTGAGAGGAGATACATTCGCAAATAAAATTGAAAACCACGAAGATATAATAATTAGAGACGAGTTCGATAATACAAAGACAACCACATTCAAAGCAGGGTCTTATATCTACAGGGCACTTCAGCAGCCTCAGATTATTGATGGAAAATTGATTGAGAGACCATACGATATAAAGAGATCAAGGGGCTTTTATGAGCAAAATTTGGCAAGTCTCAATCCAACAGAAAAGAGGATTATAAATCCGCACTATTATAAAG
>JASDTB010000051.1:21744-73548 GCA_041441455.1 Bacteroidales bacterium | reverse complement strand
TGCCGCTTAAAAATAAAAAAGAAGGTAACTAAAAAATCTCTTTTTAGTCACCCTCATTTACTTTATCATCAAATCAATCAGATATTGATAAACATGTCATCATTGGATTTTCTGACCTTTTTCATTTTGCTTGTTTCATCTTCTTCAGATCTATATCCAATAGTAGCAATTACAGATGCAGATAGCCCCATCTCTTTCAATCCTAAAATACTATTATAAGCATCTTTATCAAAACCTTCCATTGGACAAGCATCTACTTTGAGTTCAGCTGCTGCAGCTAACAAGGTTCCCAAACCGATATAAGTCTGTTTTGATGCCCAAATTGCCCTTTGTTCAGGAGGAACAGATCCAATAGCTTGTTTCATAAAGTCTCCATATCCTTTAAGTTGTTCTATTGGGATATTTTGTATGTCCGATTTCAGTGCAATATAGTTGTCAATCACTTTTTCATCGACATCGTTATAATTACAGAAAAGGAAAATAACTGTTGAGTCGGTAATTTGAGGTTGTCCCCATGATGCCTCTCTAAGCTTCTCTCTTATCTTTTCATCTTTAATTAATAATACTTTATATGGTTGAAGACCATATGATGATGCTGATAAGTTAACAGCATCTTTCAAAAATTCAATGTCTTTCTCTGACACTTTTTTTGACGTATCAAATTTTTTAGTGGCATATCTCCACTTTAGATTATCTATTAAACTCATATTGTTATAATTTTTCTCTATAACAACAGATATTTTTTTAGTTGGTTCAAATCCATAAAAACTTTTACAGAACTTTTGTCATCACAACTATTTAATAGATTTGAAACTTTCAATTTTAGTATTGGGTGGAGATATTCAGAATTCAACTCATTTAGTGGTTCAAGTGTAAAACGACGCAAATGTAATCTAGGATGTGGAATTTGTAGTGTTTCAGTGTTTACAATGCTACTATCACATAAAAGTATATCTAAATCAATGGTTCTTGATTGATAACCAGTCAATTTATTATCTCTGGTTCTACCATACTTGAACTCTAAATGCTGTAAATAAGATAAAACTTGATGAGGAGTGTCAGTAGAATCGAACGCGAATATTATGTTCATAAAGTTATTCTGACTTTCAAAACCCCAAGGTTCAGACTCATACAATGAAGAGAAGGTCATTTCACCATAAGTTGATTTTAAATCAACAAAGACAGACTTGAGAATCTCTAGTCTGTCTCCTTCGTTTGATCCAAAGAGGATATAGTATTTCATTTTAAAATTATAAAAGACCTAGATCTAGCATGGCTTCTTCACTCATTCTAGACTTGTCCCAAGGTGGATCAAAAGTCAATTCGATTGAAACATCAGAAACACCAGGTACATCATAAACAGCATCGTTTATGTCTTCTAAAAGTTGATCAGCCATTGGGCAGTTTGGAGCAGTAAGTGTCATTTTAATGAACACTTTATTCTCTTCATCTACCTTAATTTCATAAATAAGGCCTAAATCGTACACATTTACGGGTATCTCAGGATCGTAAACATGTCTCAAAGCTATTATTACTCTTTTTTCTATTTCCATTTTATTGCTTGTTTGCGGCAAAAGCCATCGCGTAGAATTTTATCTTTTTAATCATTGCAAGAAGTCCGTTCGCTCTTGTTGGCGAAAGGTTTTGCTCTAGTCCAATCTCTTTGATAAAATTAAGATCTGCATCTATTATCTCCATTGGAGTCCTACCAGAAAAAACTCTAATTAATAGTGAAATTATTCCTTTTGTAATTATTGCATCACTATCTGCTGTAAAAACTATTTTTCCATCAACATAATCGGCTGCTAACCATACTCTAGATTGACAACCATTTATTAGATTAGTTTCCAAACGCCTATTCTCTGTTATTTGAGGTAAAGATTTACCAAGTTCTATTAGATACTCATATTTATCCAACCAGTCGTCATAAATCGAAAACTCTTCGATTATTTGCTGCTCTATCTCTTTAATTGAATCCATTTATATGTCTATATTATAATTTTTTATACTATTTTAATAATTTTATTGCTTTTTTAAGTCCTATTATAAATAATTCCGCTTCTTCAATTGTATTATATGCTGCAAAAGAGGCTCTTACCATTCCAGTTACATTGAATCTAGACATCAATGGTTCTGCACACATCATCCCTGATCTAACTGCAATACCCATCTTATCTAAAAGCATTGCTATATCTGTATGATGGACCCCATCTACATTAAAAGAGAATATTGGAGTTTTTACCCTCTTTTCGTTCCCATATAATTTTAACCCAGGTATAGCTGCCATTTCATTTAGTAAGTAAACAACAATCTTATGCTCATTTTCATGAATTTTATCAATATTTAAAGTCTGCATAAATTCAACAGCATCTCCTAATGCAGAAGAGCTTATAAAATTGGGAGTTCCTGCTTCAAACTTTAATGGTAGCTCTGCGTATGTTGTCTTTTCGAAAGATACAGATCCAACCATATCTCCACCTCCCAACCATGGTGGCATAATCTCTAAATACTCCTTTTTACCATAAAGAACTCCTGTTCCGGTTGGACCATACATTTTATGTCCAGAGAAAACATAGAAATCACAATCTAAATCAACAACATCAACCTTTTGATGAACAATTCCTTGTGCGCCATCAACAATCACTACAGCACCTTTACTATGAGCAATTTTAATAATCTCTTTGATTGGATTTATAAGCCCCAGAACATTTGAAATATGGGCGATTGAAACAATCTTAATATTATTGTCATTAAATAGGTTTTCAAATTTTTCTAAATCAATCTCTCCAGTTTCAAGAATTGGTATTACCTCTAGTTTTGTTCCGTATTGATCGCAAACAAGTTGCCAAGGTACTATGTTTGAATGGTGCTCTGCATGTGAAACCAGGATTTTGTCTCCAGCTTTTAGAAAAGCTTTTACAAAACTATTTGCAATTAAGTTTAGTCCAAAAGTTGTTCCAGGTGTTAAGACTATCTCTTCTCTAAATCTAGCATTAATAAATTTTTGAATCAGAACTCTTGCTCCCTCATAGAGGTCTGTTGTTCTAGCACTTAACTCATGAACGGCCCTGTGTATATTACCATTTACTCCAGAGTTCATTAAGTTCATCTTCTCAATTACAGACAAAGGTTTTTGAGCTGTTGCCCCGTTATCTAAATATATTAAGCTCTTTCCATTTACCGTTTGATTTAGCGCAGGAAATTGTTCTCTTATTTGATTGATATAATTATCCATTTTTTTAATGTTTGGCACAAAAATAACAAGATTCGCAATTTATATCTTAAAAAAACATAATTTTGCTCGAAATGTTTAGCAAGTTATGTACGACTATTTCAAAGGCAAAATTCAAGAACTATCTCCAACAGAACTTATTTTGGAAGTCAACAATGTAGGTTACAAAATCTTGATCTCTCTACAGACATTTGGTGCTCTTAAAGATAAAACTGACACAAAAATATATCTTCATCATCATTTAAGAGAAGATGCAGAACTTCTTTTTGGATTTTATGACAAAGATGAAAGACGCATTTTTACATTTTTGATTGAAGTATCTGGTATTGGGCCAAATACAGCAAGGACGATGTTGTCATACATGAGTTCTGAAGAGATAGAAGAGGCAATATTCAAGGGCGACGTAAATAAATTAAAGAGTATCAAAGGTATTGGCCTAAAAACAGCCCAAAGAATCATAATCGATCTTAAAGACAAGATTAAAAAGGGAGAGACCAATCTGTTAATTCCTGGTTCATTTGTTGAAAATCAAAGTAAAACAGAGGCATCTACTGCATTGATTTTGCTCGGTTTCAATAAATCTTCTGTAGATAAGATCATTGATCAGCTAGTTAAAGAGAGTCCTGAGATAACTCTCGAAGAATTAATAAAGCAATCACTGAAACGCTTATAAAATTAATTATTTTTTAATACATTTGCATCAAATTAAACTACAAATCATGAATATTCCTGCAAATTTAAAGTACACTAATGACCACGAGTGGGTTATGATAGATGGCAACATTGCAACAATCGGTATTACTGATTTTGCTCAAAGCCAACTAGGTGACATTGTTTTTGTCGACGTTCAAACCGTTGGAGAAACTCTTTCGAAATCAGAAGTTTTTGGAGCTATCGAAGCTGTTAAAACTGTAGCTGACGCTCTTATGCCTTTGACTGGTAAAATCATTGAATTTAACGAAAGTTTAGAGAACGCTCCTGAGTCCGTTAATAAGGATCCATACGGAGCAGGCTGGATGGTTAAAGTAGAAATTTCTGACCCTTCAGAAGTTGAATCTCTACTTGACGCAGAAGCATACAAAGCTATTCTTTAATTTTTTGTTTTGTAATAAATAAAAGCCTTCCATTTTTGGGAGGCTTTTATTTTTTATTTTATAAATTTACAAACAAAAAGATGAAACATAGTTTTGGGAGCGACAACCATTCTGGCGTTCATGAAAAAATTCTTAATGCTATATCAAAGTGTAATCAAGAATTTCAGATAGCCTATGGTGAAGACGAATACACGAAAAAGGCTGAACTTCTTTTCAAACAGCTATTTGGGGATGAATCTGAAGTAATTTTTGTTTTTAATGGAACTGGGGCAAACGTACTGTCATTATTTGCTGCAAATGAATCATTTAATGCAATAATATGTCCTTCTACAGCACACATCTATGTTGACGAATGTGGAGCGCCTGAAAAGATAACTGGAGCGAAGTTGATTCCGGTTAAACATAATAATGGAAAAATTGATTTAAATGCGTTACATTCAGAACTAAAGGGTTTTAACGTTCAACATCACTCGCAAATAAAAACAATTTCAATTTCACAACCTACAGAATTTGGAACTTTATATACTCCGGATGAGATACGTAAAATCGCTGATATAGCTCATAGTTTTGGAGGGTATCTTCATATCGACGGAGCTCGTATTGCAAATGCATCTGCATCCCTTAATTTGCAATTCAAATCATTTACAGCAGATTGTGGTGTTGATATAGTTTCATTTGGAGGTACTAAAAATGGGCTTTTATTTGGTGAGGCTGTAGTATTATTGAATAAAGAATTATCAAAGAATATTCTATATAAAAGAAAACATATTGGTCAGCTCTTTTCCAAAAGCCGGTTTATTGCTGCTCAATTTATTGAGTACCTTTCAAACAATCTATATTTTGATCTAGCAACCCATTCTAATTTAATGGCAAAATATTTAGCCGAACAATTACTCCAATTTGATCAAGTAAAGATTACTCGACCAGTAGAAACTAATGGTGTATTTGCAATTATTCCACCTAAAATCACAGATCAATTAATACAAGAAGAGTACTTTTATATTTGGGATGAAAGTATAAATGAAGTTAGATTAATGTGCTCTTTTACAACAACAAAACAAGATATTGATAAATTTATAGAAACTTTGAGAAAACTATTATAAGCTATGAAAGTCACCCGAATTTTTGATTTACTAGAGAGGATGAAATCCCTATATCCTAAAGACGATGCAATTTGCAGAAGAGTTAATGGTAAATGGGTAAAATATTCAACAGAAGAGTATTACAATATCTCTCACAATCTTGCAATGGGATTTATTTCGATGAATCTCAATAAGCACGACAAGGTTATTACTCTTTGTAACAATCGTCCTGAATGGAATTTTATTGACATGGCGTTGTCAATGGCCAACTTAGTACATGTACCGGTTTACACAACCTTAAGCAATGACGACTATAAATACATTTTTGAACATTCAGAAGCAAAGGTCATAATTGTTGGAAATGAGACTCTATTAAAGAAAATCTATCCTGTAATAAATTCTTTAAACAATGTTCCTCAAATATTTACAATGGATGAAGTCACTGGAGTTAAACACTATAGCGAGATTTCTAACATAAATGATACTGAGAAGAAAAATGCCGAATTAATTTTAAACCAAAATAAAGAGAACATAGCAGAAAATGATATATGCACAATAATCTATACTTCTGGCACTACTGGCACTCCAAAAGGTGTAATGCTATCGCATAAAAACCTTGTTTTTAACTTTATTGGTCATGCTGTCCAACAAATTAAAGACTCAAGTAACAAAATGCTAAGCTTTTTACCTCTTTGTCATATTTACGAAAGGAGCATGAACTATGAATACCAATATTTAGGAATAGGTATTTATTACGCTGAAAGTCTCTCTACAATTGCATCTGATTTAGCTGACTGTAAGGCAGATGGCTTCTGTGCTGTTCCACGCGTTCTAGAGATGATGTTCAATAAACTAGAAGCAGCTGGTAAAGATTTAAAAGGGGTTAAGCGATGGATATACAGTTGGGCATTCCACTTTGCGTGCGATTTTGATTACTCAAAAAAGGGTAAATTCTATAATTTCAAACATACTCTGGCAGATAAATTAATCTATAGCAAATGGAGAGAAAAACTTGGAGGTAAAGAGATGCTTATAGTTTCAGGTGGTTCTGCAATTCAAGCAAAGATTATTCGTCTTTTCACTGCCGCTAAGATGTACATTTTTGAAGGTTATGGAATGACAGAAGCCTCTCCTGTAATTGCTGTTAACAATCCTAAAGAGATGATTATCAAAATAGGAACCGTTGGAAAAGCAATGGAAGGTACAGAACTTAAAATAGCTGAAGATGGAGAGATCTTAACAAGAGGCCCACATGTTATGCTAGGTTATTACAAAGATCCTGAGTATACAAAAACAGTTATTGACGATGAAGGTTGGCTACATACCGGCGATATAGGACATATTATAGAGGGAATATTTCTACAAATTACAGATAGAAAAAAAGAGATCTTTAAACTGTCTGCAGGTAAATATATTGCTCCACAAGTAATTGAAAATATGCTTAAAGAATCGTCTTATATAGAAAATTGCATTGTAGTAGGTGAAAATCAAAAGTTCGCTTCTGCATTAATTATTCCAGATTTTAACAGACTCCATTTTTGGGCAGCAAAATACAACTTACACTATAGCAACAATGATGAATTAATATCATTAGCAGAAGTTCAGAAAAAAATAAATAGCGAAATTGAGAAAGTTAATAGAAAATTAGCTCCATTTGAACATATTAAACGCGCAAAACTAATTAATGATGAATGGACTCCAATAAATGGAATGCTATCACAAACATTGAAACTAAAAAGAAATAATATTAAAACTAAATACTTCGACACAATTAATGATATCTTCAAGTTAGATAATTAATGATATTTTAAAAGTTATAATTTATGATAACAAAATGTACCATTAACGATGTTAGAAGCATTGCTGAATTATGGGAAACATGTTTTACTGATAATAAAGAGATTATATCTAATTATCTAAATAATTGTTTCCCAAATTCTGAAACATATGGATATATCATAAATAACAAAATAGTATCATGTATTACTTTAATTCCATGCTACTATTATATCGATAATCAGATAGTTTATGGAAAATATCTTTTTGGAGTATGTACTGATCCCAATTACAGAGGTAAAAATCTAAGTAAACAAATATTCGATTACTATTTAACTGCGTTTTCCGAAAAAGACGACTATATCTTTACGCATCCTGCTGAGGAATCTTTGTACAGAATTTATAAAAAATGGGGATTTGACACAGAATTATACAGTATAAATCAAGAAATATCCAAACACCTATTGGAAGAGGCTATAGTATCCAACCCTTCAAATACAGCAAACGAATTAAGCAAATTATTTGCCGATTTAATAAGTAATCTAGCCAAAAACAATATTGATTCTATAATCCTCGCAAATAATATTGATTCTATAATTCCCGCAAATAATATTGATTCTAAAATCACCGCAAATATTATTGACCCCATCATCAATAATACATCCTCTTATAAAACAGATAGCAATTTAAAGAATACTCTTAACAATATTACAGATAAAGAAAACGACGCCAAAGAATATCAAACAAACCAGAAACTCCAACATAAAGAATCGCATAAGATAAATAACCCATCTTATTTTCTCCAAACATTAGAAGACTTTAACAAGCACGATACAAACCAAATACTTAGCAAAATTCAAAAATTGAGGTCCAAAAACATAAAAATATTCCAATTTCCAAATGAAATACTTCTGTTTTTCCTACGTGACCTCCTTATAAACAATACTCACATATATATATCCGACAACAACTACGCTTTTTACTCCACATCACATTCAACAATTAATCTCATAGAAATACATCAAGAATCCTCATCCAACCTATCCACTTACACAAACAGACACAAAGAATCCTATATTGAATCCGATAATACATCAAATATTAAATCCCGAACTGAACCAAGTCAGAAACCAAACACTGAATCACTCTTTAAATCAAATAAAACCACACCAGCAGAGCCAAATAAAACCACAACAGAAGAGTCAAACACGCCCAACAACTCAGTAGAACACATATTTACTAGCACAAAAACACGCGTAAATGGCCTAATTTACGCTAAAAATCCCAAATTAGACAAATCATCACTCCCCAGCATTACACTTACTGGAGAATAATGTTCCCCGTGGAACAATTGCTACCTTCCAAAATATACCAACAAAATCGAAATATCTGCAGGAGAAACCCCAGGAATCTTGGATGCATCTGAAATATTTTTAGGCCTATAAAGATTTAATTTCTGTCTAGATTCAGTAGATATGGAATTTAGCTTATCAAAATCAAAGGCATCAGGTATTACAACATTTTCGAGTCGCTTTATCTTATCTGCCAATCTACTCTCCCTCTCAATATATCCACTATATTTAATCAATATCTCCACAGCTTCATACACTTTAGCGCAAACGTAATTAAACTCTTCTTGATTAGAATCTGCATTAAAAATATTACTTACAAACAAAGAGTCGTAAAGCTCATGAAATTTTCTGATTGGATAAAAATAGGGCATGTCATACGAATTAAAGCCTTTATTATATAGTCGGTCCTCTTCAACCCGTTCAATTAATGACTTAATTTTGTTCTGGCAATGACTTATTGTTTCACGTGGAACGTAATCAATAACATTTTCCAGGGCAACTTGCGGCCTCAAAAGGATTTCTGAAAGTCTTTTAGAGCCTACAATGACGCTAGAATTTAAATTTTGCAGAGTGTTATTAATTAATTCAGCGGAAATTTTGGTATTACGTATTGTTTCAATTAGATTATTTATAGAGGAGTATTTTTCCTCAACTATACGGTATCTATATTCAGGTAGCAAGCCGATGGTGTATCCAATTTCTGACAAGCGTTGGTCTGCATTGTCCTGTCTAAGGAGTATTCTATATTCCGCTCTCGATGTAAACATTCTGTATGGCTCATCTACTCCTTTAGTTACAAGATCGTCGATTAATACGCCAATATACGCTTGGTCTCTATTTAGTACTAAGGCAGGTTTTCCATTAAGTTTTAGCGCAGCATTTATTCCTGCCATCAATCCTTGCGCTGCGGCCTCTTCGTAACCTGTTGTTCCATTTACTTGCCCGGCAAGGTATAGTCCAGCGATATTCTTTAACTCTAGAGTGTGATTTAACTGCGTAGGTGGAAAATAGTCGTATTCTACTGCGTATGCTGGTCTATAGATTGTCACATTTTCTAGCCCTGGAATTTTCCTTAGAGCATTAAATTGAATATCTAGAGGCAACGACGAAGAAAATCCTTGTAAGTAATACTCATTCGTATCCCACCCTTCTGGTTCTAAAAATAACTGATGTGTATTTTTATCGCTAAATGTCTTTAACTTGTCTTCAATACTTGGGCAATAACGAGGGCCTCTTCCTTTAATTGTACCACTAAATAACGGAGATCTATCAAAACCAGCTTTTAACTCATTATGTACATCTTCATTGGTATGTACGATGTAACAAGGAAGTTGAGTTTTAAATTTTTGTACAGAAGATAGGGAATATGAATAAGAGAATCTATCAGGGTATTCATCTCCTTTTTGTTCTTCTAATTTAGAAAAATCAATTGATCTCGCATCGATTCTTGGTGGAGTTCCCGTCTTCATACGATCTGTAAAAACTCCATATGATTTTAATTTTTCTGAAATAAGATATGAAGACAACTCTCCTATTCGCCCACCTTCAGTTGTATCCTTTCCAATAAATAATTTACCATTTAGAAAAGTACCTGCGGTTAATATAACAGAAGAAGCCTCAAAGGTTGCACCCATTGCAGTCTTTACTGAACGCACTTGAGAATCTACTATATTTATATCAACTACTGTATCCTGCCAAATATCTAAATTTTTAGTATTTTCAAGAATGTAGCGCCAATTGAATGAAAAATGTTGTCTATCACATTGCGCTCTTGGGCTCCACATAGCTGGCCCTTTTGATCTATTAAGCATACGGAACTGAATCGTACTCGAATCAGTAACAATTCCGGTACATCCTCCTAATGCATCAATCTCGCGCACAATTTGTCCTTTTGCGATTCCACCAATAGCAGGGTTACAAGACATCTGAGCAATCTTATTCATATCCATTGTAAGAAGTAATACCTTTGCTCCCATTTTGGCACTCGCGTGTGCAGCTTCACAGCCAGCATGTCCTGCTCCAATAACTATTATATCATATTTCAGCCCTGTCATTTAATATTCTATTTAAATAAAAATCTTCTCTTTCTCTCATTACAATTTTTTCACTTTCTTCACAATCATTATATCCTAACAAATGTAATACTCCATGTACTATAACTCGTAATAGTTCATTCTTGAAATTTGTATCATAAAATTCAGCATTAGATTTTATTGTATCAATGCTTATGTACAAATCGCCAGAAATATTCAATCCTTGATTATAATTAAATGTAATAATATCTGTAAAGTAATTATGTTTCAGATATTTAATATTAATATCTAGCAAATAATTATCATCAACATATATCACAGAAATTTTACCAATTGACTTATTCTCATTTTTAACAACAGATTTAAGCCAAATTGTTATTAGTTTACCATCTATCTGTTCAAACTCTTTTTCGTAAAGATTATAAAGCTTTATCATTTTCCATTTCTAACAAATCCCAATATTCAACAGCTCTACGAGTATGTGGTATAACAATAGAACCACCTACTAGATTTGCAACTGCCATTATTTCAAATAACTGTTTTCTTGTTACTTTTAATTCAAAACACTTTTCTAAATGATACTTTACACAATCATCACAACGTAATACTAATGAAGCTACTAATCCTAGCATCTCCTTCGTTTGAGATGGTAGCTCTCCATCTTCGTAAGTTCTTGTATCTAAGTTATAAAAGCGTTTAAAAAATAAATTGTCTTCGTCTAAGATTACTTTGTTCATCTTGGCACGATATTCGCGGAATTGGGCAAGTGAATTCATTTTTTTTGATGCAAAGCTATAAAATAATATAAAAAATTTATTATGTCTAAAGTAAGTGTTATTGGCGCCGGTAATGTAGGCGCTACATGCGCGAATGCAATGGCTCACATGCAATTCGCTTCAGAGATTGTTCTTCTGGATATTAAAGAGGGACTTGCAGAAGGTAAAGCTCTTGATATGATGCAGACTTCTAAACTCTACAAGTTTGATACCAGAATCAAGGGTGTTACTAATGACTACTCTGCTACCGCAAATTCTGATGTTATTGTAGTAACTTCTGGTATTCCAAGAAAACCAGGAATGACAAGAGAAGAGCTTATTGGTACAAACGCAAATATAGTTAATAGTGTAGTTGAAAGCACTTTAAAATATTCTCCTAACGCAATTTTCATCATTATTTCTAATCCAATGGATACAATGACCTATTTAACTTTCAAAAAATCAGGTCTTCCAAAGAATAGAGTAATTGGTATGGGTGGTATTCTTGATAGTAGTAGATTTACTTGCTATTTAAGTGAAGCACTTAATGTTCCATCAAGTGATATTAGCGGAATGGTAATCGGCGGACACGGCGACACCACAATGATTCCTATGATAAGATTAGCTAATTATAAAGGAGTACCAGTTCAAGATCTTATGTCAGAAGAACAACAAAAAGATGTTGTTTCCAAAACAATGGTTGGAGGTGCTACACTTACAAAATTACTTGGTACATCTGCTTGGTATGCGCCAGGAGCTGCTGGAGCTGAACTAGTTAAATCTATCATACTCGACAAAAAGAAAGTATTCCCATGTTGTGTTTATTTAGATGGAGAATATGGACAAAATGATATTTGTATTGGTGTTCCAATTGTTGTAGGAAAGAATGGATTTGAGAAAATAATTGAATTCAAACTTAATAGTGAAGAGCAAGATCTTTTCTTAAAGAGCGCAGATGCTGTGAGAGCAACAAATAACGTTCTAAAAGAGATGAATTTAATTTAATAAAAATGTCACTTTTGCACACTTTTTGCAAAAGTGACATTAAGGGGTATTAGCTCAGTTGGCTAGAGCGCTTGCATGGCATGCAAGAGGTCATCGGTTCGACTCCGATATGCTCCACAAGTTTTTAACAACAAATAAAAATTTTATTCTTCTGTCTTAGTGGTACTTAGAGTTATTTCTTCAAGATTTATTAACAATATGTTTTGATAAATAACTAAATCTACTTAAATTTACATTCTGATAAATATCTGTATACACATTTAGTTATGGAAATAAAGAAAACACCTAAAGCAAGTTTAGAAAACAAAAAGGTTCTATTCAGGGAAATCGGCTTAATCGCTGTTCTTTTAATAGTTCTTGCAGGTTTTGAGTACAAAACTTATGACAAAACGGTAGCTGACATAGGGGATAATTCGGCTACATTTATTGAGGAAGAAAATATTCCTCTAACTCAAGAAACTCCTCCTCCACCTCCTGAAATGCCAAAGATTCCGGTAGTTTCTGAACAAATTGAAATTGTTGATGACAATATCAAGATTACAGATAAGATCGACTTCAGCACTGAAGACAGAAAAGATCTAGGTGTAGAAATTAAAGAATATAGCAAAGGATCAGGAAAAGTTGAAGAAGAAATTGAAGAGGACATTCCATTCCAAGTTGTAGAAGAGAAACCATCATTCCAAGGCGGAGATGAAAATACCTTCACAAAATGGGTTCTAGAGAGATTAGTATATCCAGAAACAGCTAAAGATAATGGGGTTCAGGGTCGTGTGATTCTATCTTTCACAGTAAGTACTGATGGCTCTATTACTAATGTATCTGTACTTAGAGGTGTTGATGCTCTACTTGACAAAGAAGCAATTAGAGTTGTATCATCTTCACCAAAATGGAAACCAGGAAAACAAAGAAATAAACCTGTAAGGGTTAAATACACTTTCCCTGTAATCTTCCAATTGAGATAACAAAAACTTAGAATTAATAAATAGACTGCTCAATTTTGGGCAGCCTTTATTTGTAGATAAAGCTATATGGAAAGAGCAGTATTTGTAGGAGTAATAAAACAAAATGACGATGAGAATAAAATCAAGGAATACCTTGATGAATTAGAATTTTTGGCAGAAACTGCTGGAGCTGTCGGTGAGAAAAAATTTATTCAAAAAGTTGACAAACCAAATACCAAAACATATATAGGTAGCGGAAAACTTGAAGAGATTAAAACTTACATAACTGAAAGCAACATCAACTTAGTTATTTTTGATGACGAACTTAGCCCCTCTCAACTACGTAATATTGAAAGAGAATTAAATTGTAGAATATTAGATAGAACAAACTTAATATTAGACATTTTTGCACAAAGAGCTAAAACTGCATATGCAAAAACTCAGGTAGAACTTGCGCAATATCAGTATTTACTGCCAAGACTAACGCGTATGTGGACCCACTTAGAGAGACAAAGGGGAGGTATAGGTATGAGAGGTCCTGGAGAGAGCCAAATTGAGACAGATAGACGTATTATTTTGGATAAAATTAGCAAGCTTAAAGAGCAGCTCAAAAAAATCGATCGTCAAATGGCATCTCAACGTGGTAATCGTGGAAATATGGTGAGAATTTCCCTAGTAGGCTACACTAATGTTGGGAAAAGTACTTTAATGAATTTATTATCTAAGAGCGAAGTGTTTGCTGAAAATAAACTATTTGCCACTTTGGATACAACTGTTAGAAAAGTAGTGATTGAAAATGTACCATTTTTACTTAGTGACACTGTAGGGTTTATCAGAAAATTGCCACATCAACTAGTAGAATCTTTTAAAAGTACATTGGATGAAGTTAGGGAATCTGACATACTTATTCACATTGTAGATATCTCACATCCAAACTTTGAAGAACATATAAAGGTTGTTAATGATACTTTGTCTGAAATCGGGGCTAAAGATAAGCCCGTTTTTCTTGTATTTAATAAAGTCGATCAGTACAACTATGTTCCTCAAGACGAATTTGACTTAACGCCTAAAAAGCGCGAAAATTACAGCTTAAACGAGTTGAAGAATACTTGGATGCAAAAAGAACATTCACCTTCGATATTTATTTCGGCAAAAGAGAGAATTAATATTGATAAACTGAAAAATGACATCTACAAGATGGTTTCAGAGATTCATGCTGGTAGATATCCTTTTAACAATTTTCTCTGGTAATATACTTTTCTAAAAAAGACTTAACAGCATTTGCGGTCGCATCTTTATTCTCTATAAAGCAAGCGTGACCGCATTTTTCAATAATTATAGATTTACCGGGAAAATCAGACTCTATTCTTAAAATCATCTCACTAGTGATATAGTTATCTTCATTTCCTAATATAAACACAAAAGGTTTACTTGTATTTTTTAATAATTCCGATTTATCTCTACGAGCAATTAAACCATTAATAACTGCAATTACTCCTTCTGGGTCGTGTGTATCAATTAATTCTAATATATTCTGTATTTGCTCATCATATAATCTTAGATTATTATCACTAAACATTTTAGGTATGCTCAATGATGCGATTGAGTATAATTTTCCAGTTCTAATTAATTCTATCTCCTTTTTCCTTACTTCAATTTTCTCTTGGGTATCAGAATAGGGATGTGAATTCATGAAAATTATAGAATCTAACCTAGATGGATATAACTCTAGGAAAGCTGCTGCTGTATAACCGCCCATAGAATGGCCTAAAATACTAACACTTTTTATATTAAGTTTATCGAGTAAATCAATAATTAAATTACAATTGAATTCAACTGTATTAACATCCTTATAAGTACCAGATAGACCGTGACCAGGAAGATCTATAGCAATAATTCTGTAATCATTCGACAAAATATTTATAAAATCATCATAAATATATAATGTCTCCAGATAACCATGTAATAGTAATAAAACATTATCACCCTTTTTAGTATCTAGAATATGAACTGGGATATTATTAGCTGTTAAGAAGTACTCCATTATTTAATATTTTTTGCAAAATTAAAAAGTAATAGGATATTTTTCATAAATTTGTTTTAATACAGAATCTTAAATATCAATTTCTATGCTAAAAAATTCACTTAGAATATTTGCAATACTTATAATATTGCCAATTTTCTTCTCTTGCAACAAAAGTTTTGAACCAATCACACTTGATGGAACCTGGACGATTGATACTGCAAATGTCAATATTTCTATTATTTATGAAAAAAGTGTTGCCGAAGAACATCCTGAAGCAATGACTTTCTTAATTAAAAATAAAGAATATTTTAGAGCTAAACTTAAAGAGCCTAGAAATCTAATATTTGCATCTCCTAATATTGCAAATATGAAATTTACTGATGATAGGGGAACTATACTTGGTACATATACTCAACAGGATATTTATTTCTCTATAAAAAACGATCTCTTTCTTGATGGTATCTTAGGTATAAGTGATAATTCTAGATTGGAAATCTATTATAATACAGCATATATGAAAGAGTTGTTAAGTCAAATTATAACTCCTGAAACTCCATCTATGGCTGTTTTAAACAGTTTAATTAAACAATTTGATGGTATTGGTGCCTATAGAAGATAGACTAAGCTGAATCATAATAAAAGAAAATAGGGTGGTAAAAACCACCCTATTTTCTTTTATTTTACTAAAGATTAGTCTTTAATTTTCGCAAGTAAAAACTCTCTGTTTAATCTAGCAATATGAGCAACTGAAATTGCTTTTGGACACTCCATCTCACATGCTCTTGTATTGGTACATGCACCGAAACCAAGTTCATCCATCTTTGCAACCATGTTTTTAGCTCTTCTGGCTGCTTCGATTTTACCTTGAGGTAGAAGTGCTAATGAGCTAACTCTTGCCGAAACAAAAAGCATAGCAGAACCATTTTTGCAAGTAGCAACGCAAGCACCGCATCCAACACAAGCAGCTGCATCCATGCTTTCATCAGCATCTTCTTTAGGGATTGGAATTGCATTTGCATCAGGAATTCCACCAGTGTTTACTGATACGAAACCTCCTGCTTGAAGGATCTGATCAAAAGCATTTCTGCTTACAACTAAGTCTTTAATTACTGGGAAAGCTGCTGACCTCCATGGCTCTATTGTGATAGTATCACCATCTTTGAACTTTCTCATATGTAACTGACATGTAGTTACTTCATCATCTGGACCATGAGGTCTACCGTTGATATAAAGAGAACACATACCACATATACCTTCTCTGCAGTCATGATCGAAAGCTACTGGGCCAGATGACTTGCATCCCTTGTTTACTGCAACAGGGTCTGCTCCTTCTCTGATTAGCTGATCATTCAATATATCCATCATTTCAAGAAATGAACTATCTGGAGATATATTTTTAACCTTATAAGTTTCGAAATGACCTTTTTCTTTTGCGTTTTTTTGACGCCAAACTTTTAGTGTTAAGTCCATAACGTTAATTAGTCTTTGTAGTTTCTAGTAGCAATTTTTACAAATTCATAGTTAAGCGGCTCTTTGTGAAGAACAGGATTTTCATTGTTCTTATATTCCCATGCGCTTACATACATATAGTTTTGGTCATCTCTCTTGGTTTCTCCATCTTCTGTTTGCATCTCTTCTCTGAAGTGGCCTCCGCAAGACTCATTTCTGTTTAATGCATCCATTGCCATAAGTTCTCCAAGTTCGAGGAAATCAGATACTCTAAGAGCTTTTTCAACCTCTTGATTGAACTCTGCATTCTCTCCTGGTACAAAGACGTTTTTCCAGAACTCTTCTTTAAGCTTTTTAATCTCTTCGATTGCCTTTTTTAAACCAGCTTCATTTCTAGCCATACCAACATAATCCCACATTAAATGACCTAATTTTTTGTGGAAATAGTCAACAGGTTGTGAGCCTTTTATAGAGAATAGCTTTGTGATTTTATCTTTAACAGCTTTCTCAGCTTCGTCAAATGCAGGGTGTTTAACATCAGTTTTAGGAACTTGAATTTTACCTGCTAAGAAGTCACCAATTGTATATGGTAATACGAAATAACCATCAGCTAAACCTTGCATCAATGCAGATGCACCAAGTCTATTTCCACCATGGTCACTGAAGTTTGCTTCACCAATAGCATATAAGCCAGGTATTGTTGTTTGTAGGTTATAATCTACCCAAAGACCACCCATTGTGTAGTGGATAGCAGGGTAAATCATCATAGGTTCTTCATATGGATTTACATCAGTAATCTTTTCATACATTTGGAAAAGGTTACCATATCTAGCTTCAATTGTCTTTTTACCAAGTCTTTCGATAGATGTCTTAAAGTCTAAGTATACTGCAAGACCAGTTTCATTTACACCGAAGCCAGCGTCACATCTCTCTTTTGCTGCGCGCGAAGCAACGTCTCTAGGTACAAGGTTACCAAATGCAGGATATCTTCTCTCCAAATAGTAATCTCTATCCTCTTCCGGAATTTGTGAGGCCTTTATCTTTTTCTCTCTTATTTTAATAACATCCTCTTTCTTTTTAGGAACCCAAATTCTACCATCATTTCTGAGTGATTCACTCATCAATGTAAGTTTTGATTGTTGTTCTCCGTGAACTGGAATACAAGTTGGGTGTATTTGTGCAAAACAAGGATTTCCGAAAAATGCTCCCTTTTTAAAACATTGCCATGCTGCAGAACCGTTACTATTCATTGCATTTGTTGAAAGGAAGAATACGTTTCCATATCCACCAGAAGCAATTACAACTGCATGAGCACCATGTCTTTCAATTTCGCCAGTTTCTAGATTTCTTGCAATAATACCTTTTGCTTCACCGTCAATCAATACAACATCCAACATTTCATGGCGATTGTATGATTTTACTGTACCTTTTGCAATTTGTCTATTTAGTGCTGCATAAGCACCTAACAAAAGTTGTTGACCGGTTTGGCCTCTTGCATAGAATGTTCTACTAACTTGAGCTCCACCAAACGATCTATTGTCTAATAGTCCGCCGTACTCACGTGCAAATGGAACTCCTTGAGCTACGCATTGGTCGATAATCAGTCCGCTTACTTCTGCAAGACGATACACGTTTCCTTCGCGACTTCTGTAGTCACCGCCTTTTATAGTGTCGTAGAATAGACGATAAACAGAGTCGTTATCGTTAGGGTAGTTTTTCGCTGCGTTTATACCACCTTGAGCAGCAATTGAGTGTGCTCTTCTTGGCGAGTCACTTATGCAAAAAACTTTAACATTGTAGCCTAGCTCGCCTAATGACGCAGCAGCAGATGCTCCACCTAATCCTGTTCCGATTACGATGATCTCCAACTTACGTTTATTGGCAGGGCTTACTACTCTTATCTGAGCCTTATGCTTTGTCCATTTCTCTGACAATGGCCCTTCTGGGATTTTTGAATTAAGTTTTTCGGACATTTTTTACTATTTTAAAAGTGTGCAATTTTAATCATTTTAACTCATATACACAATTATATCTTCTGTAATTGATCAATTGAAAAATTTGCTGTTATATTTGAGTAATTTATGTTATTAAACAAATGCAAAACTTACGTGTCAAAACTATTGTTAAATAATACGCTCATGAAAAAAACAAAACTTATTTTCCTAATCGCTCTTTCGTTGAATTTTTACATTACTGCAATTGGTCAAAATGGAATGACAATTATTCCAAAACCAAATAAATTTAGTGTCGCTAATGAAAAATTCCAATTCACTGGTGTATTTAAAGTGTATAGCAATGAATCAGAGAGCTTCAATAGAGACTACCTAAAGAGTAAAATTGAAAATTTTTCTAAATGTTTAATTGAGTCAAATGCTGAAAAAGCTAATCTTGTTATTGATTTAAATAAGAGTTATAATATTGTTGAAGAAGGATACAAATTGATTGTTGAAAAAGAGAGAATTATAATTAAAAGTTCTTCAAAATCGGGTGTGTTTTATGGAATTCAGTCACTTTTACAACTGTTCCCTGACAGAGTTTATTCAGGCAGCAAACATGCAGATAATAAAGTTAATATAAATGTTCTTGATATTGAAGATTCACCAGAATTTTCATATCGTGGAATGATGCTTGATGTCTCAAGAACTTTTTTTAGTAAAAAAATCATTCTTAACTATATCGATTGGTTGTCTTATCATAAGATTAATAAATTTCATTGGCACTTGACAGATGACAATGGATGGAGAATTGAAATCAAAAAATATCCTTTATTGACTAGTAAAGGTGCTTGGAGAGGTGAAAATGAGGTTCTACCAGCAGCTTTCGGTTCTGGTAAAGAGAGAAATGGTGGATATTATTCTCAAAATGATGTTAAGGAGATTGTTAAATATGCATCTGATAGAAACATTGAAATTATACCTGAAATAGATTTACCTGGTCATAGTAAAGCCGTAACCGCTACCTATCCAGAGGTGCTTTGTTCTGGCAAGGATCATGGAGAGAGTGTTCAAGGTGAAAAAAATAATGTTTGGTGTGTGGGTAATGAGAAGAACTATAAAATGCTTGATGATATTATCAAAGAGTTAAGTAAGCTATTCCCGTCAAAATATATTCATATTGGAGGAGACGAGGTAAATACCTCATCTTGGGAAAAATGTAGCCTATGTGGTGATTTAATGAAAGAAAATGGATTTCAAAAAAGTTCTCAACTATTAGGTCATTTTGTAAAGAGGTTAGAAAAAATTGCAAATAAATATGGTAAAAATATTGCTGGTTGGGATGAAATACTAGAAGAGAAGAATCTTGATCCAAACACCATAGTTTATGCTTGGAGAAGTATAAATAAAGGATTTGAGTCTGCGAGAAGGGCTCAACCAACAGTTATGATGCCAGGCGCATACTGTTATTTTGATATGAAACAATCGCTGGCGGAAAGAGGTCATAATTGGGCAGGAATTGTTACATTAGAGAAAGCTTACTCTTTTGTACCTCATAACTCAGATTCACTTAAAATTGACGATTTTAAATATGTTATTGGAGTTCAAGGTGCGTTATGGACGGAGCTCCTTCAGAAACCAGAAAATTTTATAGATTATCAACTATTTCCAAGAATGTTGGCAATAGCTGAAGTTGGTTGGACATCTGCTAAAAACAAAAATTACAATGAGTTTTACAAAATATTAGAGGAAAAACACTATTCAAGAATGTTTGAAATGGGAATTGCTTTTAGAATTCCATATCCTACTGCAAAATTTGAGAATAATAAAATCTCTGTTAGCTCTAATGGAAACAATAGTTTAATTACTAGGTACTCGATCGACGGTACTGAGCCAAATTCTTATTCTCCGATCTATAATGGTGAAATTTATACTGATAATCCTTTCAAGTTTAAATTCCGTAACTTTTATAAAGATCAGATAAAAAGCATATCAGTAGGAGTATCAAATGTAGAATATGTGTTCCAAAAACCTTCTACTTCAATTATTTCTTCAATTAAGGATAATGAAAAATTCTCGTTCAAAAATCTAACTGACTATAATTTCAATAGTTACTCAAGAAGTATTGGTAGAGTAGTTGGTGGTGATTACTTAATATATATGTTTGATAATCCAGTAGATAGTAAAAAAATTACAATCGATAGTGGAATTCCAAATATTGACTTTTATTATATTACTGATGGAAATGTAGAAATTAGCTATGATGGATCAACGTATGTAAAAGCTGGAAATTTTATTGAAGGTAAATGCATTATCTACCCTAAAGAAAAAATAAAAGCCGTGAAAATTAATATCACGGCTTCAAATGATGGACATATATTATGTCTTCAAGATTTGCGTATTGAATAATTAGCTATTTAACGTAATATGTGAAGGTTACAATCTCTCCCTCTTGAAAGAAAGCTTTCAATTGAGGGAGAGATTCTATTTCTGCACAAAAATCTAATTTTTCCATTTTAATTATGCTTAGATCTTCTGTCTTATATTTCTTCATTAATGCTTCAAGGGATTGAACTAGTGAATTATTCATAAATGCCTTGACCTTTATTACATTTTTATAAATATCATCTGGTCCTTGTGATTCAATTGATTCAACAGATTTTATTCTGCATTCTGCAGGTATCTCTGCAGGCCAAGCTACTTCACTCTCCCCTGCTCCTCCCGGTTTAAGGTTTTGGAATTTAATCTTAGAAGCAAAATCTTCCATTTTAACCTTATCAACTTTGTTAGGAACTCCAATTAGAACAGCAATTTTATTATCTGGTACATTGAAAATAAAAACAGAACTATAATTATTTGCACTATAAACTGCTTCATATCCTTTCCAAATATATTTAACTGCTCCCTGCATTCCAGATGTAGAGGACTTGAATCTTGAGCTATTTTCAATTCTCACTTGCAAAAGTGCTTGAGATGATGACACAAGATTAGCTACATAGCTAAAATTATCTTCATTTTCACATTGCATTAACGAATAGCCGGGAATAGTAATCTGTTTCGCCCACTTTTCAAAATCAGAAAAGCTGAATGGTAGTTTTTGATTTTGTGCCATTGATGTTGTTAAAAACATTGACACAAATAGGATAAATAGAAATGTTTTTTTTAACATAATCGTTATTCTAGTATATTTTTTATTTCTGTAATAGTAACACCTTCTGGAAGCTTAAACTTATCATCTGGTATGGTGACATCTTCTTCGATTTTAACAGCTTGCTTCATTATTTTATCACCCAACATCATCTTAAGAACCTCACCTTTGTACATCCACTGTTTAGTTCCTGTCATTTCGTATACAAAACAATCTTTGTCTAAAAACATTTCATTTCCAAGTACTTTTCCTCCATTTTTCTCAATGAATTCTTTCATACCTGTTTCATCAATGTTTACAAACATTGCAAGTGCCATTGCTGTTTCTTTAACATCTTCAATTTTCATCTTAGTTCCAGTCTTATCTGACAAATTAATGTTGTAATACCATACACCATCGTTTAAGGTAAACGTCTCCTCTTTTGTTACAACTCCCATAACAGTTGACTCTTTAATCGATAAAGAGGCCTCTCTGTTATTCTTTTTATCTACCCATTTTGTCTCCTTTTCGCTAATTTTCATCCCTGCCATTTCATAGTCTGTAACATATTCAATTACTAGACTTGAGTAATTAGCTTCGGTGTTTTCATCAACCGATTTTTGATTGTTACAAGAAAATAGTAATCCTGTAGCAATAGTTAATAGAATAAATCTTTTTTTCATAGCTTATTAGTTTAGTTTGATGTTTACTTATTCATTTTGGCACTTATTGTATAAGTTGCAACTTCATTCTTTTTAGTAAAAGTAAAGTCTTTACCTTCAATAATTTTATCGATAATATCTTGACCAACTTTTGCATCTACAATGCCACCACCAAAGACAACTGATTCATGAAGTCCCTCATTATTTCTGCTTTTATCAATCCAGTCATAAATTTCTGAAGCAGCAACCGTTACTATACTAACTACTTGGTCATCTGCTTTAAATGTAAAGACAAACTGCCAAGTAAAGTACACCCCTTGTGAAACTTGTTCACCTTGTAATAAGGTTGAGTTTTTCTTATATTCAATAACTTCTAATTGATCATAAAGATTTTCTTCTTCAAAATCAGCTTTTAGTGCAATTTGTCCTAAAATTTCACCTGAATGTTCATATGAAAAATGTCGAGGTTTTTTGTTTTCCATTTTTAATACATCAGAACAATACCTTAAATTATCTCCACAAACGGCATAATATGGGTGATCGATAAATACATATGGTGGTTGTATGATGTTGCCTTTAATATCAACATAATTGCCTAATGAATCTTTATTTGGATGTGTAGCTGTTTTGTATTTTTGAGGTATGTAATTCTGATCTCCAAAGCCTATTACAACATTGTCCCAAATAGCCTTAATTTTTAATGAGTTACCTCCAAAGGAGTAAGAATAATCTAATGTTATTTCGTAACCACTTGAGCCAATATTTTGTTGATATGTCATATTTGCCTCTTTAGGTCTATCATTTTCATCTGTATTACAAATAGATACAATTTTTCCTTTAGCTTTTTGATTTTCAAGGTAAAGAAGATATACTCCGCTTGGTAGGTTTTCGAATTTATAGTAACCAGCTTCAGCTATTTTAGGTTCAGGAAACCTCATTGAATTCGAGGTCCATCCGTATGGCTCTAACCAGACTTTTGTATTATTTTTTAGAATTTGTACCGAATCTGCAGGGACTAAGTTTGAGTCCTTCCATTTTCCTACATTTTGTCCCTCAGTTAATATGTAACCTTCAAGTTTGTTTTTAGTACTGAATGTTGTGAATATCTCCTTTTTATCTATTGTTGAAGCCTTTACAGAATTAGGTCTAACTATTTTTTGCCCTTTTGTTGGGTTATCGTACCTAAAAATACCTTCTGTTTTAATCACTGCCTCTTCGTCGATATTTACATCTTTGTCATCAAATTTTTGAATACATCCATTGACCTTTACTTGAGGGAAATAGTGACCAGGATTAAGAGATGTGATTTGAAAATTAGATTTGTTCTGTAAAAAAGGAAACCAATTCACCTTTTCTGGTTCTCCTGAATTTAATTGTTCATTACCTGGGCCCAACCTTCGATATGTAACCTTTTTTTCATTTGTAGTTGACAAAAATGGTCTATCTGCAAGTAATGCCTTTGCTCCATTATCGTCAACATAATAGACGTTTCCTGATATATTTCCATCTTTTGGAGTTGAAATGATCCACTGAGCTCCAATATGTACGACATAGATATCAGATTTTCCATCTTTACTATCCTTAAAAGTATAAGATTGGAAATTAGTTGCAAATGATTCATTTCTTGCATTTAGGGGCGTTAATCCTACTCCAATATAAACAAATCCATCTTTAATTACCCTCTCTGTATCTGTCTCTAGATTAAATCTATCGAAATTGTGTTCTGCAATTTTAGATTCTACAATTGATTGTATAACAGATGGATTTACAATGTTAACTAATTGGCCTTGTTGTTTTACTGTAACTTTTACAGTAATATGAAAACCATATGGGTCAACATCGCTTAATCCATTGTCTGAATTGTCAACAATCTGTTGTATAACATCATACAATTCATCTATTGAATATACTTTCGTTACATCTTGTGCTTGCGCTACCTGATGAAAAGAAAATAAAAAACAAAGATGAAGTATTGTAAATATTATCAATCTCTTCATCTTTATTTTATTTAAAATTTAACAAATTCTACTCTTCTATTATTAGCCTTTCCTTCAGGAGTATTATTATCAGACATTGGTTTTGTCTCTCCCCAGCCTTTGTATTTCAGTCTGTTTTCTGCAATTCCCATTGATATTAATTGATTCATGACAGCTTTTGCTCTTTGATCAGATAAACTTTGGTTAAGTGAGTTATCACCATCAGAATCTGTGTGACCTTCTACAGAAAAATTAAGTTCAGGATTATCTTTCATCATAGTATAAACATAGTTGATTGTGCCCATACTTTCAGACTTAATTGTTGCTTTATTTACATCGAATTTAATTCCATGTGTAACAAATTTACCATCAGATAATATCTTATCATATAGAGGAACTGCACCTTTAGCTATTTTAACGTTTTTTATTATTCCAAAATTATTGCCTGATACATTGTGATAGGATAACATAATTCCTGTTGGATTAAAATCACAATTTGGAATATTAACTAATCTTTTATCATCCAAATAACATTTTAATGCTCTTTTATTGAATGATATAGATACATGTCTCCAACCAGTAAATTGTTTAGTATCTGATATTCCTGGGTATGTATCTCCTATTAAATTATAATCTAACTTATTAAACGATATTCTTATAGGCTTTGAAAAACTCATTATATTTTTCTGATTTTTGATATCGTATAAAAATAAATAATAGTCTGTGTTTACATAGTTTGATTTACCACTTGGACCACTACCAAAATAACAATCTAATTCAATTGTAAATTCTTCTGGAAGATAGTCTGCTTTACTTACTTTCAATAATGGAGTAATTGCGTGAGGTACATTAGCATTAGTTTTTTTAAAGTACACAACATTTACTCCATCAAATACAGCATTCTCTATAAGACCTCCTTTTACCATATCCCAACGTGATGGAAATTCTCCATTCTTTTCATTTTTAAAGTCGTCTTCGAAAATGATCTCTGTTCCAGGCACAAAATCATATGTGCTCCATTGAAGAGTTGGTTGTAATTGTTGATTTTGCTGCGAATCTATTGTTTTAGCAATAGTGCTATTTGATTTATTGTTGTTTACTTGGTTTGTTTGAGGTAGTGCTGTTGAGTCCTTTTTTGTTTTAGACGTTACCCCATTTTTTATACCTTTTTCAGTTCTTTGTAAGACAGAGTCTACCCCATTATTAAGAGTTTTTTCTATTTTACTTTCAATCTTCTTTTCAGTCTTTTTCTGAACATTTTTTACTACTCTTTTTAAATCAATTTGTGAGTATAAAGTTTGCGAACAACATATCAATAATGTAGTTACAAAAATAATTAGTTTTTTCATGGTTATTTGTTTAGGTTGTTTTTCTTTAAATTATATTGAATCAACCAAAGTTATATTAATTTTTAATACATACAAATAACTGAATTATCATTCATTATGAAATATTATGACAGCATATTTAAAATTATATGATAAAATATAACAAAAAAGGGAGAACTTGTCTCCCTATAACATTTTATAATTATATACTATAATATTGTTTTATATGCTTTTATAATAATTGAATCGACTTTATTTTTTAGAGTAATTAATTCACTTTCACTAAATGTTATATTATCGTTTGTTAATGGCTTGTACAGATTAAAAATTTCTTTTTCATATTTTTTTAATATCTCCTGGTATCCGTTTTGATTTGAATTAGTTATTAAAGAATATCTGAAGTATTTATTTCCATTACCTCGTGTTATTGGAAAAAGTCTCCATTTTAATGTTACTGAAGATGTACAAGCATATGCGTTTTCGCTCTCTTTTGATCTCTGAAGAGTTGAAGGTATCTGATTTGAATACCTTACCCATAGTGGAACCGCAATTGCAGTAGGTGGAAAACCTATCATAGTCCACATAACTGTATTTAATGGATCCTCTCCTTTTTTTACTCCTTTGAATACAATTGATGCAGTAGATGTTTTTCTTGGTATAAAATCTTGATCTATGAACCATCCCCCACTCTTTTCTATTGCCTCTTTTTGGTTTTTTAAATCAATATTTAATATTGAATGATAATATGATCTTGAAAGATTGTCATAAATCCATTCAGGTGTAATTTCTCCAACAGATGATTGTCTTATTAGGATGTTATTAGCATTTTGATATCTTATATATCCCATGCCCTGATTATATCTACCTGTATATGAAAAATTTGTATATACTAAATACCCTAATGGTGCTACCTTTGGGTCATTAACATCTACTTTAGTAAATTTTGTATTATTTACTTCATAATATGCTGCTCCTCCTTCTGAATCAATTACTCCAAAATTTGCTTCTACTCTCATTGGTCTTGGTAATTTTTCCAAAAATTTTTCAAAGTCTGCAATTGTTTTGCATTGTGTTAATGCTTTAAACATTAGATGACCCTCCATATCCATCTCTTTCACATTGTCGTCTTTTAAATTATATGAGGCAGTGTTTATGATTGAGAATCCTACACTATTTGTTCCTGCCCAAACAATCCCTGTAGAATCATTACTATTTACAAGACCAATGAAATTATATTTATCTGTTTTAAAATATTGAACTCTATTATTGTCTTCTCCAGTATCTCTATGTTTCCATAATAGAGGTCTACCATCAGGTGTTAATTTACCCGATATGATTGCAGAAGTGCACGGATAAGCAGATGTTGTAATCGTTAATACAAGTGCTGTCAAGAAAATTTTAAGACTCTTTTTCATTTTTATTATTCAAATAGTGATGATTCTCCGTAATTTATTCTTTTAAGACCAAGATGTGAATATGCTAAATCTGTTGCCTCTCTTCCTCTAGGAGTTCTTTGAATAAAACCTTCCTTTATCAGGAACGGTTCATATACCTCCTCTATTGTACCTATGTCTTCACTCACTGCTGTTGCAATAGTACTAACTCCAACAGGTCCCCCTTTAAATTTTTGAATAATTGTGCTAAGGATTTTATTATCCATCGCATCTAATCCTCTTTTATCAATATTTAGCGCATCTAAGGCGTATTTTGTAATGGATATATCAATTTTTCCATCTCCTTTAACCTGAGCAAAGTCTCTGACCCTTCTAAGTAAAGCATTGGCTATTCTTGGTGTTCCCCTACTCCTTCCCGCAATCTCAGCTGCTGCCTCTTTGTCTATCTCTACATTTAAAATAGCTGAACTTCTTGTTATTATTTTAATTAGTACCTGTGTATCATAGTATTCAAGATGTGATTGAATCCCAAATCTTGCTCTTAATGGTGATGTTAGTAATCCACTTCTTGTTGTTGCACCTACAAGGGTAAATGGATTGAGAGTTAATTGAACAGACCTAGCACCGGGACCTTTATCAATCATGATATCAATAATAAAATCTTCCATTGCAGAATAGAGATATTCTTCAACAATTGGAGATAACCTGTGAATTTCATCAATAAATAAAACATCACCTTGTTCTAAACCTGTCAACAATCCTGCTAAATCACCAGGTTTGTCTAAAACAGGACCTGAAGTAATTTTCATATTAACACCTAGTTCATTTGCTACAATATGTGCTAAAGTTGTCTTCCCTAATCCTGGAGGACCATGAAGAAGAACATGATCGAGAGATTCTCCCCTCATTTTTGCAGCTTTTACAAAAATTTTAAGGTTTTCAATAATTTTTTCTTGACCAGAAAACTCAGAAAAATCCTGAGGACGCAATTGTCCTTCAAAATCGCTATCTTTATTTCCTCTCTCTTTATAAGGATCAAATTTTCCCATTTTTTAACAACTATTATAATTAATACAAATATACTTTTTATATAATCTTTTATGATTATGATTATGGGATGTTGATATGTTGAAAAGTTTATTTTTCAACTAGAAATTCACTTTTTTAACTCAAATTAACAACGTTTTCAACATAAATATTTCTTTTAAATATCTTAAAGCAAGCGCAATAAACAAAACTGTCAACAATTGTTGATAACCCTGAAAAATTAATTTTTAACAGCTTCGGATGTTGACAAAGATTAAATAACTTATTTGAAAAAAATGAAAAAAAAATTTTGCTGAGTGGAATATATAATTGATATAAAAACTGAGGAAATTTCAAAATATTCTTATTAATAATTATAAACACTATTTCAAATCAATTATCAACAGGATGACATTAATCTGTTAATAATTTATCTTTGCATCTTGTTATGACAAAGGACTTATATAATTTTTCATTTGATAAGCAGTCTGCGTACAATGAGTTATACTCAATATTGAATTCAAATACTGCTGAAAATATACATCTTGAATCAATCGTTGGTTCCGCTAAAGCATTGCTATTAAGCGGGAATCTTAAAGGAATTCATATTGTATTGATGAACAACAAAGAGGAGGCTGTTTATTTTGCTTCGGATTTAGGAAATATTATTGGTGAGAAGGATGTATATATTTTTCCATCTACTATCTATAATAATATCAGGAGTAATAGTAAAGATATTTCAAATGCTGTTCAAAGAACTGCAGCTATAAATGCTATTAGAAATTTTAAAATTGATAATACTAAAGAAAGGATAATAATTGTTGCTTATCCACATTCAATTTTAGAACCAGTTGTATCAGAGGAAAAATTAAAAAGTCAAACAATAAGAGTTAGAAAAGGAGAATTAGTCTCCCATGATTTTCTAAAAGAGACACTTATTGCGTATGGGTTTGAGAGATGTGATTTTGTTACAGAGCCTGGTCAGTATGCATTACGTGGCAGTTTAATTGATTTATTTTCATTTTCATACAACAAACCATTTAGAATTGATTTTTTTGGTGACCAGATTGAAAATATCCGCTCTTTTGACATCAACTCTCAAAGATCTATTGAAGATTTTGATGAGATTGAAATATTTCCTGATATAAAAGTCGAAACTACAGAGACTTTTTACACTGACCTATTTACATTTTCTGGTTCTAATGTAACTTGTTGGGTTGATGATTATTCATGTATAGTTCAGAAGCTACGAGAGATAAAGTCACTTGAAAAGGAGGAGCAAAAACTTTCAGATATTGAAGACATACTTGACAATATTAAAAAATGCAAAACAATCTTCTTCGCTCATCCAAGTAACAGTTATATAAACTTTAAGACAATTAATTTTGAAACGGCAACACAGCCAATCTTCAATAAAAATTTTGACTTATTAGCAGGGGATATTAGAAGAAAGAATTCTGAGGGTTATAAGGTTTATATTTTTTCTGATAATAGGTCGCAAACAGATAGATTAAAGCAAATATTTTACAATATTGAAGGTGTCAAACCTGAGTTTATACCGATAGAAGTATCAATACATGAGGGATTTATAGATCATAATTCTAAAGAGTGTTTCTATACTGATCATCAGATATTCGAGAGATTTCATAAAGTAAAACAGACGAGAGCAGTTGAAAAGAGCGAAAGGCTAACAATAAATGATTTGCAATCATTTCAAATCGGAGATTTTATTGTTCATATTGATCATGGAATTGGTGTTTTTGGAGGCCTTGTCAAAACTAATATAAATGGAAAACAACAAGAGGCAATAAAACTGATATATAAAGACAATGATGTTTTGTTTGTCTCTATTCATGGTATTCATCGAATTTCTAGATATAAGTCTAAGGAGGCATCTCAGCCAAAAGTATATAAACTTGGAACAGGTGCTTGGCAAAAGCTTAAAAATCAGACAAAATCAAAAGTAAAAGATATTGCTAAGGAGTTAATTGATTTATATTCAAAGAGAAAAAACTCGGATGGATTTGCATTTTCTCCTGACACATATTTACAACATGAGTTAGAAGCATCATTTATTTATGAAGACACTCCAGATCAACTTAAAGCAACAATCGCAATTAAAGAAGATATGGAAAAGCCGTATCCAATGGATAGACTTATTTGTGGAGATGTTGGTTTTGGAAAAACAGAACTTGCTGTTAGAGCAGCTTTTAAAGCGGTTGCGGATAGTAAACAAGTAGCGGTACTAGTACCAACAACCATTCTTGCTTTGCAACATTATAAAACATTTTCTTCTAGACTTAAAAATTTTCCATGTAGAGTTGAATATATAAGTAGGCTAAAAACAAATAAAGAGATAAAAGAGATATCTTCTCTACTTGAACAAGGGAAAATTGATATAATAATTGGAACTCATAGACTACTAAATAAAGAGATTAAATTCAAAGATCTAGGTATTTTAATTATTGATGAAGAGCAGAAATTTGGAGTTGCTGCAAAAGAGAGACTACGCCAACTAAAATTGGAAATTGATACTTTAACTCTCTCTGCAACACCAATTCCTAGAACCCTTCAGTTTTCATTATTAGGTGCAAGGGATCTATCTATTATAAACACACCTCCACCAAATAGACAACCTGTTCAAACAGAGATAATTGATTTTAACGAAGAGATTATTTCTGAAGCTATCAATTATGAGCTAGAAAGAGGTGGGCAGATCTTTTTTGTTCATAATAGGATAGAGGATATAAGGGCTGTTGAAGATATAATAAGAAGAATAGCTCCAAAGGCAAAGACATGTGTTGGTCATGGACAAATGGAACAAGGAGAGTTAGAGAAAATTGTATTAGACTTTATGATGGGAGATTATGATATTCTTGTCTCTACTACAATTGTAGAGAATGGAATTGATATTCCAAATGCTAATACCATCTTCATAAATTCTGCTCAAAATTTTGGATTAAGTGATTTACATCAACTTAGAGGTAGGGTAGGACGGTCCAATACAAAGGCCTTCTGTTATCTAATCGTTCCTTCAATGGTATCACTTACCGATGAAGCACGTCGCAGACTAAGAGCAATCGAAACATTTTCTGATTTAGGAAGCGGGTTTAATATTGCTATGCAAGATTTAGACATCCGAGGAGCAGGAAACATGCTTGGCGGAGAACAGAGTGGATTCATAGCTGATATGGGATTTGAGACCTATCAAAGAATTTTAGCCGAGGCATTTGTCGAAATAAATGAAGAGAGAGGTATTATGAACTCTTCGACAGAAGAGAATGAGAAAGACATTGCATATGTAACAGATTGTACTATCGATACTGATTTAGAGTTATTGATACCTGATTCATATATTTCGGTTTCTGCAGAGAAAATAAGACTGTACAAAGAGCTAGATGCTATAGAAAATGACCAGGATGTTGATAAATTCCTTGAAGAGCTATCTGATCGATTTGGACCTGTTCCTGTTCAAGTTTTAGAATTAACTAAAATTGTATCACTTAGAAAAATTGCAATTTCCTTAGGTATTGAAAAAATTGTGATCAAGAACGATTTAATGGTGGCATACTTCGTCTCAAACACAATGTCTGGTTATTATAAATCCAAGACTTTTTCGGCAGTAATGAACTATATTAACAAAAATGGAAGAAGATTTTCAGTAAAAGGATCGGGTGAAAAGTTCTATATTACAGTCTCTAAAATAGCGTCTGTAAATAATGCATTGAAAATTTTATCTGAGATGAAATGCGAAGTTTTAAAATAATTGTAAATTTGTTTTGTGGAAAATCTTCTAATTGACATAGGAAACACTTCTGTTAAGATCGCTTTGTCGAAGGGAACAGAGGTTTTAGAGGTAAATAAGTACAGAGGAAACGACATCTTAAAATTTGTAGAAAATTTTATTAATGGTCGTTCATTTGATGTAATTGTGGTTTCCAGCGTAAGAGATACCAAGAAAGAGGATTTTAATCAATTGTCTTCATCGTGCAAAAAATTTGTCTACTTAGACGATCAAACAAAAATTCCAATTATCAATAAGTACTCGACTCCATCAACACTTGGATCTGATAGAATTGCGGCCGCTGTTGCAGCTGTAGATCTATTTCCATCTCAGAATTGTATAATTTTTGATTTTGGAACTGCGATAACAATTGACTTTATTTCTGATAAGGGAGAATTTCGTGGTGGAAATATAAGTGTTGGGCTTAGAACGAGATTTAAATCATTAAATCACTTTACTCAAAAACTTCCTCTTCTAGATAATCCTCAAAATATCAGCGATATAGGTGGTAGTACTACAGAGGCGATAGAAAATGGTGTAGCTTTAGGTGCGATTTTTGAAGTCGAAGGTTATATTAAAAAGTATCCTGGTTATAATTATATATTTACAGGCGGAGATGCGATTTATTTTGCAGAAAAATTGAAAAGTTCCATATTTGTAGTTTACAATTTAGTATTGATGGGCCTTGCCCGCATAGCAGATTACCATGCAGAAAATTAGTTACATAGCTAAAACAGCGACATTAGCTCTCGCTCTATTAACGGCAAGTGCGAATTACGCGCAAACGACGGATGCCTTGGGAACATATACTCCATACTCCATTTTCGGTATTGGTGATATAGCAAAACAAGGGACAGCTCTTAACAGGGGTATGGGTGGAATAGGTGTTGGTTTAAGTACCAACAAATTTATTAACCACCTAAATCCAGCATCAATTGTTAATAGAGACACATTGTCTTTTATGCTAGATTTTGGAGTTGAACAGAAGAATATTTATAATTCTAATGGCAATTTAAATTCTGCATACAATGTATTCAATATGCACAACCTTATTATTACTGCGCCAATTATGAAAAAGAGCGCACTTATTATGGGGATTACGCAATTCAGTGATGTTGGATACAAATTCGAAAAAACCGAAACAGATCCAATAATTGTTTCTCAAATGGGTGATGTTAAGTACCAAATTTATGGAACAGGTGGTATAAGTAAAGCATTTATTGGAGGAGCTTATGGTATCCTTCCTGGATTATCTTTGGGTCTTGAAGGGGTTTACTATTTTGGTACAATTGATAGAAACTCAGCAATAATTTTTAATTCTTCATCGGATTATAGAAATATTGTAACAGGTTTTGACTATGTTGTTGGTGCCTTCTCAGGAAAATTAGGTGTTCAATATTCTAAAACATTCGAAAATTCTCTGAGCTTGACAGCAGGTGCTACATATTCATTGAAAACAAAGCTTAAAGGAGATATGACAAGATTCTCTATGTCGGAATCTGTGAGTGGAGTTATTGATACTATGACGTTTGTTGTTAACAAAGATACAAAACTTGATATTCCTGCAGAGTTAGCATTTGGATTTACACTTTCAAAAAATGACAAATGGTTGATTGGTGCTGACTATATAAGACAAGATTGGAGCAAAAGTAATTTTGCATCTAACTCTTCTATTGCTTTCAAACCGGTTGTGAGCAATTCTTATAGAATTGGGGGCGAATACACTCCTAATAGATTTGATATTAGATATTTTTTAAAGAGGTGTACTTACAGAGCTGGTCTATATTATGAAAATACTTACATGAATGTAGCCGGTAAACAGATAAACAGTATGGGTATTACTTTGGGCATGAGTCTACCTATTTACCAACTTAATAATGCCATAGGCGTTGCGGTCGATTTCGGGCAGAGGGGAAGCCTCAAAAACAATTTAGTTCGTGAGAGGTATGTTAACTTTGTAATTAACATACACCTTCATGACATTTGGTTCCAGAAATTCAGATACGACTAACAATAAATTATTTATTATTTCCAATTATGAAGAAAGCGCGTGTTATATTATTTGCATTAATGCTCTCGCTAGCCTTAAACTCAGGTTTCGCTCAAGGCAAATGGGGTAAAGATAGTACCCAATGTCTTATGGCTCTAAATAACCTTAAACAGTATCATGAGTCAAAGAGTTTTACAGAGGCTTATCCAGAACTTTTGGCAGCTTTAAAGTACTGTCCACCGAAAAGTTCTGTAAACATGTATGTTTATGGACAATCGGTATACAAATTTTTAGCTGAAAAAGCTACTAACCCAGAAAGAAAAAAGGCTTTAACCGATTCGTTAGCCTTGATGTATGATTCGAGAGCAAATTATTTTCCTAGATATGCAGTCAAAGCCCAAACATACAAGACTTATGATCTTATAAGTCTAGGTGCTAATGATGAGATTGTATATAAGGAGCTGTTAAAAACTATTGAAGTTGCTGGTGAAAATACTGAGTCTGCGATATTCGTTCTTGCTTTACACAAGGCAAAAGATCTTATGGATAAAGGCAAGCTTACAGCAGATGCTGTGATGGACCTTTATACAAAAGGCTCTCCAATTTTAGAAGCTCAGACAAAATCAGCTGATAACGAAATCAAACAAGCTGCTGAAACAGCAAAAAAAGATTTTGAAAGTCTTTTTGCAGTAAGTGGTGTTGCTAATTGCGAAAACTTAGTAAAATTATTTACTCCTAGATTTGAAGCAAATCCAAACGACAAAGATTTAGTTACCAAAGTTGTCGCATTACTAAACAACGCTGGATGTGTTAAAGAGGATCTATTCTTAAAATCAGTAGAGTCTTTGAATAAATTAGAGCCATCATACCTTACTGCTTACTACTTGTATAGACTTTATGCTTCTAAAGAAGATAATGCAACTGCTACAAAATACCTTCAAGAGGCGATTGAAAGCCAAGGTTCTGATGATATACAAGATGGAGAATATCTTATGGAGCTTGCAACATATTATTTCCATAAATTTAAAAACAATGCAAAAGCTATTGAATATGCCAAACTTGCTGTTTCAAAAAATCAAGCAATGGCAGGAAAAGCTTATATGTTGATAGGCTCTATCTGGGCTACTAACAAATGTGGTGGAAATGAGGTTGAGCAAAGAGCTCATTTCTGGGTTGCAGTTGATTACTTCAACAAAGCAAAAAATGCAGATGCTACTCTTGCAGAAGATGCTGATAAGTTTATTTCAACTTACAGACAATACTTCCCAGCTCAAGAAGAGGCTTTCATGTACGATATTATGGATGGTTCTTCATATACTGTAGCATGTGGTGGACTTAGAGAGACAACAATTGTAAAAACTCGTAAATAATGTCAGATTCCGTTAGGATAAGACTTTCAATCAATTATAAGGTAGCAGCAATTTATCTTGCTGCTACCATCTTTTTATCATGCAGTAACTCTTTACCTCAGACAGAGGAGATCGATTCTTCAAAAATACCGACTCAAGTAATTGATAATATGTCTGTACAACAATCTGAGGCAGGTAAGCCAAGAATGAGGCTCTACGCTTTAAAAATGGAAAGATATACAAATACAACACCAGCTTATGATATCTTTCCTCAAGGGATAAATGTAAAGGCATTTACCTCTGATGGGATGTTGGAGACAGAGATTACTGCCAAGATTGCAAAACACATCATTAGCGATACAACAGAGAGGTGGGAAGCTTATGGAAATGTGGTAATAAAAAACTACATAAAAGGGGAGACAATGGAGACTGATACTCTTTATTGGGATAGGTCTTCAAAAACAATTTATACGCATTGTCTTGTAAAGATGAAAACACCTGATATGTATATGCAAGGAATTGGAATGAAATCCGATGAAATGGCAAGAAATGCAATCATATTAAAACCTTTCGATAGTTATGGTGTTGTAAAAAGGGATTCAACCGAAGTGCCATATATTGACTCGGTTAACTTTATTGGTCCCTTTTTAAAGAAGAAAAGGTAAATCATGGATATTTTTCTTTTTTCCATATTGGCTTTGTTGATAATGATCGTATCAACAACAGATTACTCTTTAGGAAATATTAGTCTCTTAAAAATTGAAATAGACAAAAGAGAGGAGAAAAGCTACGCCTTTTTGTTAGAAAAATATATTAAAAAAGAGGACATTTATAGGATGTCTCTAAATTATTTAAAGCTCACATTAGTAATTGGCTTTATAATAGTTTCAGTTAATCTGTTTTCGGGGTTAATTTCAGACCTTTTAATCACAGGAATTTTAGTCATAATATTTTCAGAAGCTATACCAAGATTAGTCTCGCTCTATATGTCTCCTACCGTAATTATATGGTTTATCAAAATCCCTCAGATTTCGTATTCTCTCTTTTCATGGATTTCGCAAGTAGAGAATAAATTTTTACAACCAAAACACCCTCCCGTACAAAACGCTATCCGTAATACAGAATTAGAACTATTTAAAAATGCACTAAATTTTAAAGAGGTACTTCTGAAAGAGTGTATGGTGCCTCGTACAGAAATTTGTGCTATTGAAATATCATCTGATGTTGATACACTCATTAAGAAATTTTATGATTCTAAGTTTTCGAGAGTAATTATTTATGATACTAACATTGATAAAATTATTGGTTACGTACACTCAAAAGACTTGTTTAATAACTCGAAATCGATAGCAGATATTATTCGACGTATTGAGTCTTTTCCAGAATCATATTCGGCTAAAGAGTTATTAAGATATATGACTGTTAATAAAATATCTATTGTTTTAGTAACTGATGAATATGGCGGTACGGCAGGAATTGTTACTCTTGAAGATATTGTAGAGGAGATAGTCGGAGACATCAATGATGAGTACGATAACGAGGATTTGGTTCATAAGACATTGTCAGAAAATGAATTTATATTTTCTGCAAGAATAGAGATGAAGAACCTAAATAGAGAATTTTCGTTGAATTTACCTGAATCTGAAGAGTATGAAACTCTAGGAGGGTTTGTTACTTTTGTCAACGAAAATATTCCCAAAAAGGGAGATGTGGTATTGTTTGACAGATACCAATTTACAATTCTTAAAACCAAACATAACAGATTAGATCTAATCTCTGTAGTAATGTTGGACGGAGTAGATATCTAATTAAGCAATTTTTACTATCTTCGCAACTTACAAGAAAAATAACTTAAAACTTATATAAAAATGGCAGTTCTCGAGAAGATCCGCGTCAAAATGGGCGTCTTTATCTCCATTGTTATCGGCATAGCACTGATATCCTTTATTGTTGACGCTGACACGTTACAATCAGCTGTTTCCATGTTCTCTTCTAAGTATAATGTTGGAGAGATGAATGGAAAGAAAATTACTTATCAAGACTTTCAAAAGAAAGTCGAGTATTTCACTCAAATCCACCAAATGGCTTCAAATTCAAGCACCATGGATGAACAAACTCAAGAGATGATCAACCAAAGTGCTTGGCAAGATTTTCTTAGCGAGTATGTTTTAGTACCAGCTATTGAAAATGCAGGTCTGAATGTAGGAGAGAAAGAGATGCTCGATTTAACAAGCGGTAATGCAATCTCGCCTGTTTTGGCAAGAGAGCAGTCGTTTGTTGGAGAGAATGGTCAATTTGATAAAAACAGATTGGTAGAGTTTATTAAAGCTATACCTTCGGATAATTCAGGTAATCTTGAAAAGTACTGGAACTATCTCGAGAAAAATATTAAAAATGAGCAGATGTTCACTAAGTACATCTCTCTTTTGGCAAAGAGTAACATTAGCAATCCTGTTCAACTTAAAAGAGCTATTGCTGAAAACAATGTTACATCAGATGTCTCTTTCATAATCCAACCTTATGGATTTGCTGAGGACACAACTATCTCTGTTACATCTCAAGAGATTAAAGAGTATTATAACAAACACAAAAACAACTTTGAACAAGTTGCAAATAGAGATATCGAATATGCAGTATTCTCTGTCGAACCTTCTGCTGAAGATATTAAGTTAGCCGAAGCAGATGCTAGAAAAATGTACGATGAGTTTGTTACAACTCCCAATGTAAAATCTTTCTTAGCAAGAAATTCTGAGAAACAACTTAATCCTAGATTTTTCAAATCAGGTGAACTTACAGCGGTTTCTCCAATTGTAGATAGCTTTGCTTTCAAAGCTGGTGTAGGTGCAATTTTACCACTTTATCGTGATGGTTATGTGTTTAGAGCAGCTAAAGTTGTAGCAGTTAAACAACTTCCTGATTCAGTTAATGTTCAACACATTTTAATTGCAAACCAAGACAAAGCAGCGGCTAAAAAAATGGCTGATAGCTTAATTAATGTAATTGAAAAAGGTGCAGACTTTAATCAAATTGCTGCAGCGAACTCTCTTGACAAAAACCCAAATAACATACCTGGTGAATTAGGTTGGATGACTCAAGGTTATATGATTCCAGGCTTCGATACTTGTTTCGTAGTTGCTCCAAATAAATGTTTTACTGTTGAGACAAATTATGGTCTTCACATTGTAAGAGTTAAAGAGAGAACAGCGGTAACTCCAAAAGTACAAGTTGCAATCTTCGAAAAATCTGCAGTTGCTGGTAAAGAGACTTATCAGTCATTCTATACAAAAGCAAATGAATTGGCATCTAAAGCAGAAGGTAATTATGACAAGTTCATTGCTGCTGCTAAAGAGTTAAATGCGCCAGTTGTTCCTGCAAATGGAATTCTTGAGGGAGCTAAAACGGTTGCTACATATAAGAATGCTAGAGAAATTAGCAGATGGATATTTGAGGCTGAGAAAAAAGGTGAAGTTTCTCAAATTATTTCTGTTGACAACAAGCACTTTTTTGTAGTTGCAGTTACTGGAATTCACGAAGCTGGTATTCCTGCCGTAGATGAAGTTAAGACTCAAATTACAAGTCTTCTAAGAAGAGAAAAAGCAATCCAAAATATGGTAGCAAAAACTAAAGAGAATATCAATGGTTTGAAAACTCTTGATGAAATAGCTGCTAAATTAGGAGCTACAGTGAGTAAGCAATCAGGAATCTCTTTTGGTGCTGTTGGAACTCAAGCTTTCGATCCTAAGTTCATTGGAGCTGTTTGTGGAGCAAAAGAAAATGTTTTAACTGGTCCGGTTGAAGGTTCTGTAGGTGTTTATGTATTTAATGTAGATGCAAGACAAACTGGAGCATTCTTCACTGAGGATGATGCTAAAAAGAGATCTCTTCAAATGTTCTCATACCAAATTCAATTGTTGCCAAATATTTTTGAAAAGGCAGCTAAGGTAAAAGATAATAGACCTAAATTCTTTTAGTGTCTAAAAACATTAGAAATTTTATGAAAAGAGGGATTGGCTTACTAGCCAACCCCTCTTTTTCTGATATTAAATTTATTATCAATTAAACTTTAGACATTGAATCTAAAGTGCATAATATCTCCATCTTGTACAACATACTCTTTGCCCTCTACACCTAACTTTCCAGCTTCGCGACAACCGGCTTCAGAGCCATATTTAACAAAATCATCATATTTGATTACCTCAGCTCTAATAAAGCCTTTTTCAAAATCTGAGTGAATTACACCTGCTGCTTGAGGAGCTTTAGTCCCTTTTGGATATGTCCAAGCTCTCACCTCTTGCACACCAGCTGTAAAATAGGTCTCTAAATTTAATAGAGCATATGCAGCCTTGATAACTCTTGATACACCAGACTCAACAAGTCCAATCTCAGAAAGAAACATCTCTCTCTCCTCAAAATTTTCGAGTTCAGCAATCTCTGATTCAATTTTGGCTGCAACAATAAGAAGTTGCGCATTCTCATCTTTAATTGCCTCCTTTACTTGTTCTACATATTGATTTCCATTTTTTGCTGAATTTTCATCAACGTTACAAACATAAAGCACTGGTTTGTCAGTCAATAAAAAAAGTTCTTTTGCAAGTTTTTTATCTTCGGCATTGTCAATTTCAACAGTTCTTGCAGACTTACCTTGAATTAATGCCTCTTTGTATTTCAAAAGGATATCTAGCAGCCTTTTTGCATTTTTGTCACCACCTGTCTGAGCTTGCTTTTGAACCTTTGAAATTCTGTTTTCAACTGTATCTAGGTCTTTGATCTGGAGTTCTGTATCTATGATCTCCTTATCTCTAACGGGATTTACATTTCCATCGACATGAACAATGTTTGGATCGTCGAAACAACGAAGGACATGAATAATAGCATCTGTCTCTCTGATGTTGCCTAAGAATTGGTTACCTAACCCTTCGCCTTTGCTGGCTCCTTTTACAAGTCCGGCAATGTCAACGATTTCGACAGTGGCAGGTACGACTCTGTTTGGTTTTACTAGTTTTTCTAATACTTGTAGCCTTTCGTCTGGGACAATGGTTGAACCTACATTTGGCTCTATAGTGCAAAAAGGAAAGTTTGCTGACTGCGCCTTTCCTGAACTTATGCAATTGAACAAAGTAGATTTACCAACATTAGGAAGGCCTACTATACCGCATTGTAATGCCATTTCTCTCTTTTTTTATAATATAAGGCTGCGAAATTAAGAAAAAAATCTAGAAAGTTTAAAAAGCAAAATTATTGTTTAATAATCAGATAAATATCAAAGACAATTTTATTCAATATCCATTTGAAGGATAACTTTGATTGAAAAAATGGCTTTTATTTATATTACAGAGATTGTATTCAAGATTTTGTTTTGGAATGTAGAAAACTTTTTTGATCCATTCGAGAATCAGGGAGGAAGAGACATTGAATTTACTTCAAGAGGGGAGAGGTTTTGGAATTGGAAGAGGTTTGAAAAAAAGTGCTTTGACATTTCAAAAGGGGTGATATTTGCGGGAGAAGGAGATTTACCGGTATTAGTGGGTTTTGCTGAGGTTGAGAACCGCTTTGTTTTAAACGCTCTATTATCTAAAACCCCTCTTTCGATGGCTGATTATAGAATTATTCATAAGGATTCCCCCGATGTACGGGGGATTGATGTTGCTCTTTTGTATAGGAAAAATATTTTTAAGCCAATTGAGATAAACTTTATAGAAGTTATATTGGATGATTCTGTCAAAACAAGAGATATTTTGCACGTTAAGGGCGTTTTGGATATTGTGGATACTCTGCATATAATAGTGAATCATTGGCCGTCTAAAATAAGCGGAAACGCCTCTTCTGAACGTCGACGTAGGGCGGTTTCTGCAAAAGTGCAAATGATGTTAGATTCAATTAATATAGATCAGGATTCAAAGGTGATTTTAATGGGTGACTTTAATGATACTCCTGAGAAAGATTATTTGAATTTCAAAGTGATGTCAAATCTTGGAATTGATTTATACAAAAAAGGAGTAGGGTCTATTAAGTATAAAGGAGTTTGGGAGTTGATTGACCAATTTATTGTCTCGAAATCGCTCATTTCGGATTCTTCTTTATATGTTGACAAAAAGGGTATGGATGTTATACTTTTCGGATATCTGTTAGAAAAAGATAAAGAGTTTTTGGGGTATAAACCAAGGAGAACTTATATAGGTCCTATATATAACGGGGGTGTGAGCGATCACTTACCTATTTTGATTAAACTTAAGAAAAGGGTCCAATTTTAAATTGATAGATTGATTTTGTACTTTTGCTGCATGTATGTAAAAGCAAAAAAAGAGTTAGGTCAGCATTTTCTGAAGGATCAGAGTATTGCTAAAAGAATTGTCTCAAGTTTAATCTATAGTGAGTTCTTAACAGAGGGCTCTAAAGTTGATGTTTTAGAAGTTGGTCCAGGAACTGGTGTGTTGACAAAGTATCTTCTTGAAGATGAAAACATAAATCTTTTTGTTGCTGAAATAGACTCAGAGTCTGTAGATTATTTGAATCTGAACTACCCAAATCTTTCGAATAGAATTTGGTTCGGAGATTTTCTAAAAATGGATCTTTCAGACAAGTTTTTAGGACAGTTTTTAATCATTGGTAATTTCCCATATAACATCTCTTCTCAGATTTTCTTTAAGGTTCTTGACTATAGAGAGAGAATTCCAATGGTTGCTGGCATGTTGCAAAAGGAGGTTGCTCAGAGACTTGCTTCAGGTCCTGGGAACAAAGATTATGGAATCTTATCTGTCTTGTTGCAGTGTTGGTATGAGATAGAGTATCTGTTTTCTGTTGATGAGAATTGTTTTAATCCTCCTCCAAAGGTTAAATCTGGTGTGATAAGACTAAGGCGTAATTCAAGAGAGTCTCTTGGTTGTGATGAAGTCTTGTTTAAAAGCATCGTTAAAACGACTTTTAATCAGAGGAGAAAGACAATAAGAAATTCGATTAAGCCGTTGCTTGGAGGCAAACTGCTTCCAGACAGCATACTTTTGTCTAAAAGACCAGAGCAGCTGTCGGTTGAAGAGTTTGTAGAATTGACGCTCTTAGTTCAAGGAGTCTAATTACTTAGAATTGATAGCATCAACTGGGTTCAAATTTGATGCTGTATAAGCAGGAACAAATCCCGAAACTACTCCGATTACAGAGGAGATCAAAAGGCCTTTGATAATATTGCCTATACTTAGTTCCATAGGGAACGAGCTGCTTCCTCCAAATGCCAGTACAATTAGTGAAACAATCAGGATTCCTATTGCACCTCCGATTATTGCAAGCGTTGCTGCTTCAGCTAAAAACTGGGTTAGAATAGTATATTTCTTTGCTCCTAATGCTTTTTGAATTCCTATTAAATTTGTTCTCTCTTTTACAGAAACGAACATGATATTTGCTATTCCGAATCCTCCGATTAGGATAGAGAAACCTCCAATGATCCATCCTGCTAAGTTGATTCCACCAAAGATTGCTTCCGTTTGTTTAAGGAGGAAAGTCATCTCATTTACAGCAAAGTTGTCGTTTTGCTTTGGTTTGAGACGTCTGATTGCTCTCATCAATTGTCTAACCTCTGAAATATAATTGTCTCTCTCCACATTGTTTTTTGGCTTGAGGCTAATCATTGTTCCAGCATTTTTAACATTGAAGAGAACTGTAGCAAATGAGTAAGGAATCAAAATGGAGTTGTCTGTATCGAAAATGTTAACGATACTCTCTCCTGCTTTCTTCTGCACTCCTATAACTAAAGCATTGCTTGAGCCGAGTTTGATTACTTTGTTGATAGGGTCTTCTCCTGCAAATAGCTTTTCTGCAGCTGAATATCCAAGGATTACAACAGGGACCGATGATTCTGTTTCATTCATTGAAAAGTATCTTCCCGATTCAAGCTCTACATTTGATACTTGATTCCATTCATATGTTGGCGCTGTTATAAACCCGCCACTAAATGAGTTTCTTTTATATTTTGCTGTGATGTTTGTAAAGCACACAAAGCAAACAGATTCTGAATATTTGGAGTTATTTTTTAAGAATAGATACTCTTCGTATTTTGGAGCAGGTCTTTTTCTATATTCCCACCATTTGTACTCTTCGCCTTGTGGTGGTTCCCATGGAAATTCCTGAATATATACAGTATTGCTTCCTAGACTGTTTAGTCCTGTTTCTACATTTTTTTCTAATGCGTCAATTGCTGTGAACACAGTAACGATGGAAAAAATTCCAATACTTACTCCGAATAATGAGAGGAAGGTTCTGAACATGTCGCCCTTTAATGAGCCAAAGGCAAAATAGATACTTTCAAGAATTAACTTGAAAATCAGAGCAAATTTCCTGTAATAACTTATCATAGAACCTCCTATAAACCAATTTTCTTTTTAAGTTGTCTTAATTTGTCGAATGCATCCAAAGGTGACATTTGGTTGATGTCTATTGACTTTAGCTCATCTCTTAGGCTTACCAAAAGTGGGTCTTCTAGTTGAAAAAATGACAATTGTACTGCCTCTTCTCTTTTTACTATCCCTTTTTCTCCTTTGTTTTGTTCTTCGAGTTTTTTTAATATTCGTTCTGCTTTTTTGATAACCTCTCCAGGCATTCCTGCCATTCTTGCTACATGTATACCAAAACTGTGTTCTACACCGCCAGGAAGAAGTTTCCGTAAAAATATGACTCTGTTATCTACCTCTTTAACCGAAACATTAAAATTCTTTACTCTATCAAATTGTTCGGCAAGTTCGTTTAGTTCGTGGTAATGCGTTGCAAATATGGTCTTTGCTCTATCTTTATTTGAGTGGATGAAATCAACAATTGACCATGCAATTGACATTCCATCATATGTACTTGTTCCTCTACCAATTTCATCTAACAATACTAGCGAACGCGATGACAAGTTATGTAAAATTGTTGAAGTTTCAAGCATTTCAACCATAAATGTGGACTCTCCTCTTGAAATATTGTCAGAGGCTCCAACTCTAGTAAAGATCTTGTCAAATACACCGATGGTTGCATTTGACGCTGGTACAAAACATCCAATTTGTGCCATTAATACAATTAGAGCGGTTTGTCTCAATAGGGCACTTTTACCAGCCATGTTTGGTCCTGTTAAGATTATTATCTGCTGCGTTGAGTTATCGAGGTATAAATCATTTGAAATATACTCTTCACCTGGCGGCATCAGGGTTTCAATTACAGGATGTCGTCCCTCTTTAATAGATAGAATTTCTTCTTCATTTACTGTGGGTTTGGAATATCTATTTTGCTCAGATATCTCTGCAAATGTATTGAGTACATCAATTCTAGAAATAATATTGCAATTTCTTTGGATGTCGTTTATGAATTGGCGTAAGTACTCAAGTAATTCTGAGTATATTGAAGATTCAAGAGCAAGAATTTTCTCTTCGGCTCCTAAAATTTTTTCTTCATACTCTTTTAACTCTTGTGTTATGTATCTCTCTGCATTAACAAGAGTCTGCTTTCGAATCCAGTCTTCTGGAACTTTTTCTTTATGAGTATTTCTGACCTCTAAATAGTACCCGAAAACATTATTATAGCTTATTTTTAGTGAGGTAATTCCTGTTCTTTCGATCTCTCTTTCTTGAATAGAATTAAGAACCTCTTTCCCGTGACGAGCAATGTTTCTTAGAGAATCGAGCTCTTCATTAACTCCATTAGCTATTACATCTCCCTTTCCAATCTGACCTGCTGGTTCGGCTAGAAGTGTTTGATCTAACTTTAGCCTTAGATCTGAACAGAGATTTATATTGGCAATGCTAGTTATTAAATCGTCGCTTGAAGTGCTTTGACAAATATTTTTTATTTCCGAAAGATGGCTAAGCCCTCTGTTGAGTTGAGTTAGTTCGCGCGGTGAAACTTTGCCTGCAGACGCTTTTGAAGTGATTCTCTCCAAGTCTCCTATAGATTTTAGAATCGTCCGAAGGGACTGTCTTGTCTCTTTATCCTTGTAGAGATAATCAGTAATTGCAAGTCTTCTGTTTATCTCTGTTGTGCTCTTTAATGGAAGCATTAACCAAGTCCTTAAAAGTCTTGATCCCATTGGAGAAGAGCATTTATCGAGAATGTTTACAAGGGAGACTGCTCCCTCATTTCCAGAATTGAATACCTCAAGGTTTCTGAAAGTGAATTTGTCAATCCAAACATAATCTGTCTCATCAATTCTGGATATAGAACATAAGTGGCTTAGTCCTTCATGTCTTGTCATCTCAAGATAGAACAAGATTGAACCAGCTGCTGTTATCGATAAGGGCATGTTTTCGATTCCATATCCTTTTAATGAGTTAACTCCAAATTGTTTATGAAGCTTTTCTCGGCATGAGTCATACACAAATGCCCACTCGTCCATAAATGAGATGTAGTAATCTTTACCAAATCTCTCCTCAAATCCTTCTCGATATCCTCGCTGAAGCAATATCTCCTTTGGATTTAAACTCGATAGAAGGAGGTCAATGTATTTTAAATCTCCTGTTGCTACTTTGAAACTTCCTGTTGATATGTCTAAAAAAGCAATTCCTGCTTTGTCTTTACTAAAGTATACCGATGCTAAATAGTTGTTTTCGGAGTTAGATAGGAGCTGATCGTTGTATGAAACTCCGGGCGTAACAAGTTCTGTAATTCCTCTTTTGACAATTTTTTTAGTGAGTTTTGGATCTTCTAATTGATCACAAACTGCTACTTTGTACCCAGCTCTAACAAGTTTTGGAAGGTAACTGTCAATTGAATGATGAGGAAATCCTGCTAGCTCTACAAAGGCTGCCGAGCCATTAGCTCTTCTGGTAAGTACAATACCTAGTACATTTGAGGCAACAATTGCATCTTCTCCGAATGTTTCATAAAAATCCCCAACCCTAAATAACAAGATCGCGTCAGGGTATTTAGCCTTGATGGAAAAGTACTGTTTCATCAAGGGCGTCTCAACAATTTTTTTATCTTCGTTCATTAAGACAAAAATACATAAATTTAATTCAAAACCCTATCTTTGTGAGGTCCGAGGAGTTTTAAAAAACATTTAAAATCATTCATGATGAAAAAATTAGGCTATTATCTTTTTGCAGCCTCTGTGACTGCCTCTGTATTACTTTCCTCTGCTGATGTTGCTAATTGTCAATCTTCTGTAAAAACAGAGAAGATTAAATCAGATCTTACAGATCTTAAGAGGGAGATTAACGATCTTAAGCACTCTTTGAGACTCATAAAGCTAGAAGCTGGAGACTCGGTAGAGATGCAATATGTAAGGCAGAAAATATCTCTTGTTATGGAAAAATATAAGGCTGTAGGCTTGGCGGTTGCAGTTGTAAAAAATGGGAGAATTGTCTTTTCTGACTCTTATGGATACAAGAACCAAGAGACAAGTGAAAAGCTAAAGGGGGGAGAACTTTTCCGTATTGCTTCTATTTCAAAATCATTTACGGCAACAGCAATCATGCAGTTAGTTGATAAAGAGATGCTATCATTGAATGAAGAGGTTGGGGATATACTCGGTTTTAAACTAAGAAATCCAGCATTTCCAGATATTCCTATTACAGTTTCTATGCTTTTGTCTCATACTTCAAGCCTAAACGATACTCAGGGATATTTCAATTTTGATGTTGTTGATCCCAAAGCTTCTCAAGATTATGTAAAGTGTTTTAATAATTACTCGCCTGGATCTAAATATGAATATTGCAATCTTGGATATAATATGCTAGGAGCAATTGTTGAAAAGATAACTGGTGTAAGATTTGACTTGTATGTGTTGGAAAATATTCTGTCTCCACTTGGAATCTATGGTGGATTTAATGTTGATATGCTAGACCGTACAAAGTTTGCTCAAATACATGAATATAATAGTCAAGATAATTCCTTTAAAGTTCAGCCAGCTGCCTATAAAAGCAGGGCTGAAGAATTAAAAAACTATAAAATTGGCTATACAACTCCAATTTTCTCTGCGACAGGGGGGATGAAGATTTCTGCGACTGATTTAGCAAAATATATGACTATGCATATGAATTATGGCAAACTTGGATCAGTCCAAATTATTTCCGAAGAGTCTTCGCAATTAATGCAAAGTGAAATAATTAATGCAGGCAATAATATTTTTTATGGGTTTGCCTTAGAACATGCATATAACTTGATTCCAGAGGAGAACATGGTGGGTCATACTGGGTCAGCATATGGTTTGTATAGCGCAATGTTCTTTGAACCAGAAAAGAAGTTTGGTTTTGTAATTATTTCTAATGGAGCAGCTGATAGTTATGTTGAAGGTTTTGCGAATATTCAAAGGGAGACAATCAGAGTTTTATATGACTACTTTATAAGATACAATGAGTAAAAGGGTATTAATTATAACATATTATTGGCCACCATCAGGAGGTTCTGGAGTGCAACGATGGTTGAAATTTGTTAAATATTTTCGCGATTTTGGGATAGAACCAGTTGTGTATACGCCTCAAAATCCCGAATTCATGGCTTTTGACGAATCGCTGATTAAGGATATTCCTGAAAATGTACAGGTAATAAAATCTCCAATTAGAGAGCCTTACAACCTGTATAAAATTTTTACAGGTAAAAAGGGCGAATCTATTAAGCCTGGATTTATTTCTAAGAAAGAGAGTCATGGATCATTAAAGGAGAATATGTCCTTATTCATAAGGAGTAACTTCTTTATCCCTGATCCAAAGTTTTTGTGGATTTCACCCTCTGTAAAGTTCCTTAATAAGTTTCTGAAAACAAATAAAATAGACTTAATAATTAGTACCGGCCCACCTCACTCTATGCATTTAATTGCTAGAAAAGTATCGAAGTATTCAGGTACTCCTTGGATTGCAGATTTTCGTGATCCATGGACTGGTATGTACAACTTTAAGTACCTAAAATACACGTCTATTGTCACAAAAATTCATAAAGCTCTAGAAAAGAAAGTTGTCTCTGATTCGGATGCTACTGTAGTTGTTACAAGACAAATGTCTGAAGAGTTTTTTGAGCTTGGGCCAAAGAGATTAGAGGTGATTTCAAACGGATATGATGAAAATGATTTTTCATTTGTTGATTGCCCAAGAGATGATAAGTTCACCCTAACCTATACAGGTCTCTTTTACAATGACAGAAATCCAGCAATTTTGTGGAGAGTGTTAAGAGAATTGAAAGAAGAGCTTCCCAATTTTGGGAAAGACTTAGAAATAAAACTAATTGGCAATATTGATCCGTCGATTGTTGAGGAGATTAATAATTCAGACTTAGCATCCAATTTATTTATTCATGGTTATATGCAACATGACGAAATTATTCGTCATCAAAAATCTGCGCAAATTCTTTTACTATCGTCCGGAAGAGAACCAGAGTCTAAAGCAATTTTAACAGGTAAATTTTTTGAATATTTAGCAGCAAGAAGACCAATCTTATCTTTTGGTTATAAAGATGGAGATCTAGCAGAGGCTATCGTTGCAACAGAATCTGGAGTTAGCTTTGAGTATGACCAAAAAGATGAATTAAAAAATTGGTTGGTTAACAAGTATAATGAATATAAAACCACAGGAGTTAATGACACATCTGGAAGAATAGATATTTTTTCTAGAAGATACTTATGTGGATTGTATGCTAATCTTATAAATTCCATTCTAAGCAATAAAACAAAATAATTATATGAATAATCTTAAAAAATATTTACCGCACATCTTTGTGGTTTTTCTATTTTTTGTAATTGCCTATGCTTTCACTCCTCAAGTTTTCGAAGGAAAGGTAGTTAATCAGTCGGATATTGCCTCTTGGAGAGGAATGGCTAATGAAATTCTAACATATAACAACTCCAATGTTGATGGTCAAAAAGCGCTTTGGACCAACTCTATGTTTTCGGGCATGCCAGCAACTACAATATCCGTTGTTTATGAGGGTGACTTTACAGACTACATATACAAGCTATTGTTTATGGGCTATAGACCTCCTACATATCTTTTTGTTGCAATGTTTGGTGCGTTTCTGATGTTCTTGTCATTTGGAGCAAACGTATATGTTTCATGTATTGGTGCAATTGCTGTTGCTTTTTGTTCTTATAACTTCCAAATTATTCAAGTTGGGCATAACTCAAAAATGGTAGCAATTGCTTTAATGCCTTGGGTTCTGGCGGCACTAAACTATGCCTACAAAAAGAAAATGTTACTTGGAGCAGTCCTCTTCGGTTTAGCAGTTAGTTTTCAGATTAAAGCGAATCATCCACAAATTACCTACTATTTAGCGATGATGATTGTACTCTATGGATTATTTTTAATGTATCAGTTCTTTTTAGAGAAGAAGTTAGCTGATTTCTTTAAAAGGTCTGCATTAATACTAGTTGTCGGACTATTGGGAATTGCAACAAATGTGAATCATTTGTGGCCTACATATGAGTACTCAAAGTATACAATGAGGGGCGGATCGGAACTCAAAGAGGAGGGTGGAAAGAGTAGTGGATTGGATTTACAGTATGCAACACAATGGTCATATAGTCCCAAAGAGATTCCAAACCTATTTATTCCAAATTATAACGGAGGTGCGTCTTCAGGAGAGCTGTCAAGGAATTCTGAAACATACAAGTTTTTAAAAAGTAATAATTATCAAGGGGCAGAAGAGGTTGTAAAGCAGTTGCCTCTTTACTGGGGTCCACAGCCGTTCACTGCTGGTCCTATGTACATGGGAGCAGTATCAATCTTCTTATTTATTTTAGGTCTATTTATATTCAAAGGTTCTGTAAAGTGGTGGCTTGCTGGAATATCTCTCCTTGCAATATTGCTTTCATGGGGATCGCACTTGATGTCAGTAACAGAATTCTTCTTTAGATTTGCCCCTCTTTATAATAAGTTTCGAACAGTCTCTATGATACTTGTAATTCTTCAAGTAGCCATACCTCTATTAGCTTTTCTTACACTTGACAAATTGGCAAAGGAGGAGATCGCAAGATCAAAGGCAAAAAAAGACCTGTTGATTGCATTGGCAATTACAGCTGGGTTCTCTTTAATTATGTGGATTATGCCTTCTCTGGCAGGGGAATTTAGATCACCTTCAGATTCAAGACTTCCGGAACAATTATTAGGTGCTTTAATTCTCGACAGGAAATCTTTATTGTCAATAGACGCATTAAGATCTTTAATTTTAGTTGTCCTTTCAGCTGGTCTAATTTGGTTTATGCTAGATAAAAAGATAAAAAGAACATATGTCTATGCTGGTTTTGCTTTGTTAGTAATCTTTGATTTGTGGGGAGTCGGAAAACGCTATTTGAATGACGATCATTTTGTAAACAATCAAGATTTTACTGCCCAATACAATAAAAGACCTGTTGATGAAATAATCCTAAAAGATAATGATCCTAATTACAGAGTTCTGGATCTAAGCATAAACACCTTTAATGATTCTCATGTAAGTTATCATCATAAGACAATTGGTGGATATAGCCCAGCAAAATTACAACGATATCAGGACTTGATAGAATATTATATCAGCCCAGAGATGCAAAAAATTTCGAAAGATATTGCTGGAAGTAAAACGCTTGAAGAAGCACAAGGTAAGCTATCTAGTTATCCAATATTAAATATGCTGAATACAAAGTATATTATTATTGGCCCTTCTTATCCTCCTCTAGTTAATAGTTCTGCTTTAGGAAACTGTTGGTTTGCAGATAGTATCGTTATATCGGAGGGAGCAAAAGACGAAATATCAAAACTAGGCAACATTAATACTAAAACCACAGTTGTTGTAGATAAGCAGTATAATGATTTAATTTCTTCGATTAAGTTAGGTTTAGACACTTCTGCAGTAAAGGCTGATTCTGTTTGGCAAACTAAATACTCTCCAAATGTTATGGAGTATTCTGCGATAACTAAGAATCAAAGGTTGGTTGTATTTAGTGAAATCTACTATCCTGCAGGCTGGAAGGCTTTTGTAGATGGAAAAGAGACAGAAATTCTTCGAGTAAATTATCTACTTAGAGCTATAAAACTTGATAGTGGTGAACATAAAATAGAGTTTAAGTACTCTCCAGATTCTATTGTTAAAGGAGAGCACTACTCTATGATTAGTTCGATACTAATTCTGCTTCTATTATTTGGAGCTGTTATATTTGAATATAGATCAGCTGCGAAAAAAGGCTAAAGTTTAGATTTAAAATATTTTTATTAGCCCCAAGCTATTGAGGAGAACTACCGAAATTGCTATTGGGGCTATAAATTTTATAATGAACATAATTCCACCAAATAGAACCCCATTTAATCTAATTGCTCCACCACTACTTAGTTCGTCTTTAACATCTTTAGATGCCATCTTCCAACCAACAAATAGTACAACTAACAGACCTCCAATTGGTAAAAAGACATTTGACGACATAAAATCAAAAGTGTCGAAAATTGTCTTTCCAAAAATTTTAAAATCCGAAAGAACTCCTTCTGATAAAGAGCTAAGTGACCCAAGAAAACCAATAATTAAGAAAGATATAATAACAGCATTCCTCCTTGTAAATTTCAACTCTTCTGTCATATAT